>CAZGSC010000154.1:0-8028 GCA_964528325.1 uncultured Chloracidobacterium sp.
GGCTTGCCTTCCCACGCGCTATCGCCGTAAGGACGCGATGCCCAATCAATGACATTCTTAAGATGTCCGGGAACGGAGTAATTGTATTCCGGCGATGAAAAGATAACGGCATCGGCTGCGCGGATCGCGGCTTTGAGTTTCGCCACATTAGCTGGCGGATCTTGCTCGCGGTCCTGATTGAATGGAGGAAAGTCTGAAATATCAAATATTTCTATTTCAGCATCGTCGCCGCAGAGCTGCTGCGCCGCCGCGAGTGCAGCAGTATTGAAAGAGCCTTTTCGTAAGCTGCCGGAAAAACCAATTATTTTTATTTTGTCAGTCATAACTTTCAGGCTAGCATAAATCACTTGCTGCCGCCTCATACTTTCGTACTAGAAAAATGTCATCCGATCTGCACCGCTGTCATTGATATTGATCCGCCATCGAATCCGCTAACGGGAAACGTGATCTTTTCACCGTCGCTCTTCGCGCCCAATACATAGAGCAGCGGCAAATAATGTTCCGGCGTTGGAATGGAGAGCAGCGCGTCGCGGCCCAGTGTCTCGTAATTTATCAGCGGTTCATGGTCGCCGTTTGAAATCAGCTCACGCGCTTTTTCGTCAAAACGCATCGCCCAGTCAAAAGGTTCGACGCCGTGTTTGCCCCAGGCATACGTGTGCAAGTTGTGAACAATGTTGCCGCTGGCAATTATCAAAATATCTTCGTCGCGAAGCGGAGAAAGTTTTTTGCCGAGGTCGTAATGGAAGGCCGCGGGCTCTTTCTCATTTATAGACAACTGAACAACCGGAACGTCAGCCTCGGGAAACACATGAACAAGAACCGACCATGTTCCGTGATCGAGACCCCATTGACCTTCGTCTAGCAGCACATCGTTATCCAAAAGCTCGCTGACGCGCTTTGCCAGTTCAGGCGAACCGGTTGCCGGATATCGCACTTCAAAAAGCTCTCGCGGGAAGCCGCCAAAGTCATGGATCGTGCGCGGTTGTATCATCGCGGTCACCTCGGTTTCGGGAACATACCAGTGAGCCGAAATACAAAGAATAGCCCTTGGCTTTGGCATCGAACGTCCGATCGCGGCCCATGCCCGGGTGTGATCGTTGTCGGCCAGGGCATTCATCGGATTGCCATGGCCGAAGAAAATGGTGGGCATTGGGTCAGTCATTTTTTCAAGAGTTCCTTGACCCTCTTAAACAACTGCGGTAACAGGAGCATTGTTTTGACCAGCGAACCACTGGCAAACTTACGCGCCATTTCGCGGAATGTTGTTACGGCATCTGCGCTGTAGGGCATCCACCAAACGTCTGGAAGCAGGGCGAGATGGTTCGTGTGAATGTGCTGCGGCTGGACTAATTCCATTAAACCTTCACGACCATGAGTTCGGCCGCGCCCCGAGTTTTTGAAACCGCCCCAGGGCGTTTGAGCGATGCCATGCGTGTAGAGAACTTCGTTGACGCAAACGCTGCCGGCTTCGATCTGGCGTGCAACACGCTCGCCTTTTGCACGATCGCGCGTCCAGACGCTCGCGGTTAAACCGAATTCGCTGTCGTTGGCAAGGCGAATAGCCTCTTCTTCTGTTGAGAACGTCGCGATCGGCAGCGTCGGGCCGAACGTTTCTTCCTGCATCGCACGCATGTCGTTGTTGGCGTTTGTAATTACGGTCGGTTCGTAGAAAAGGCCTTCCAAATTTGGATTTCGCTGACCGCCGATCTCAATCTTTGCGCCAGCGGAGCGAAAATCTTCGACGTGATCTTCAACGATCTTTATCTGCCGTTCGGATGACATCGCACCGATCGAAATATCCTCGCTATCTCCGCGACCTTGTTTTAACCCACTGACTTTTTCGACGATATTGCGCGTCAACTCGTCTGCGACGGATTCGTGCACATACAAACGCTCGACGGACGAGCAGGATTGACCTGAATTGCAAAACGCAGCCCAAACGGCGGCGCTCGATGCGAGTTCGAGATTGGCGTCGGCGAAGACAATCATCGGGTCTTTGCCGCCGAGTTCGAGGACGACGGATGTGAGATTGTTAGCAGCGGCTGCGGCAATTTTCTTGCCTGTTGCAACGCTGCCGGTGAACATTATCTTGTCCGGCGCGGCTTCGACAAGTGCGGCACCCGTAGAACCCGCACCGGTGACGACCTGAATACAATTCTCAGGCAAACCAGCCTTTTCAAATATCTCGCCGATCTTCAGTCCGGTCAGCGGCGTCAATTCCGAAGGCTTGATAACGACCGTGTTGCCAGTCATCAAAGCCATCACCGCTTCGCCGAGCGGTATCGAGAACGGATAGTTCCACGCCGGGATTATGCCGACGACGCCGAGCGGATGATAAACGATCTTCGATGAGCGGCCGAGCAAAGCATACAGGCCGATGTTGATGCGATGAGGTGCGAGCAGTGTTTCGGTATTGCGTGCAAAGTGCTGCATCAGATCGAGCACGGGTGTGATCTCCATCGAGATCGCTTCGCCAAAAGGCTTGCCCGATTCAGCCGAGATGAGATGTGCGATCTCGTCCATTTGCGACAAGATCACTTCGCGGGCCTTCATGATGTATGCGCCACGCTCGAGGAATGATGTTTTTTTCCAGTTTTGAAATGCTGTGCGTGAGCGAGCCAAAGCCGCTTTGACCTCATCTGCCGACATCTGCTGCACACGGCCAACTTCTGCTCCGGTCGCCGGATCGTAGGATACGATCTCGTCGGTTTTTATTGGCAACACCGCACTCATGTTATTGACGAAATTTAACCGCAGATAACGCAAATGACACAGATGAGAATAAATAATTTTTTTCTTTTATCTGCGTCATCGGTGTCATCTGCGGTTTGTTAACTTAACATTTTTTCAACTACACCATAAGCAGCTTCGATAGCTTCGGACAATTTGGCGGGTTCAGTGCCGCCGCCTTCGGCCATGTCAGGCCGTCCGCCGCCTTTTCCGCCAACGATAGGCACGATCTCTTTGATCACATTTCCGGCTTTTACGCGGCCGGTCAGGTCGTCCGAAACACGAACGATGATGCTCACCTTGCCTTCGTCCGTGCGGCCAAGTATTACTACGCCGCTCTTTAGCCGAGCGAGCAGCGTATCGGAAAGCTGCCGCGAACCGTTAGCATCGAGGCCGTCGACGATCTGAGCCATAACCTTTATGCCGTTTATGTCTCTTGCCTCGTCACCATTTGATGACGCGCCGCCGAGCGAGCCGGTCGCGATCTTCAATTTTAAATCGTCCATTTCCTTTCGCGTGCGTTTTAACTCTTCCTGCAAGCGTGCGATGGCGTTGGGCAGGTTGTCGCGCTGAGTATTCAGCGCTCCGAGCGAAGCGTCGATCAATTTTTCGTCCTCGCGAAAACGCTCAAACGCATCAAAGCCCGTGATCGCGCGAATTCGCCGGACGCCTGAAGCGATTGCTTCATCGGACGTTATTTTGAACGAACCAATATCACCCGTCGCGCGAACGTGCGTGCCGCCGCAAAGCTCTTTTGAAAACACGCCGTCGCCGACACTCAACACACGAACATCAGAGCCGTATTTCTCGCCAAACAAAGCCATCGCGCCGCCGCGCATCGCTTCCTCGATGGCCATCACGTTTGTATTGACGGGCTCATTATTTAGAATGTGGCGATTTACGAGATCCTCGATCTCGGCAACCTCGGCGTCGCTCAAAGGCTGATAATGTGTAAAGTCGAACCGCAAAACATTTGGCGCAACTACGGAGCCGGCCTGTTTTACATGAGTCCCCAGCACTTCGCGCAACGCAGCGTGGACAAGGTGCGTCGCCGTATGATTTCGCCGCGTCGCATCGCGTTTTTCGGCGTCAACCGTCGCAGTTACAATATCGCCCACCTTGATCGAACCTTTTTCGACGGTCACCTTGTGAATTATCAATCCCGAAACAGGCGAATATGTATCGGCAACAGAAACAGCAGTATCGGCCGAGACCAGTTTGCCGACGTCGCCAACCTGCCCGCCCGCTTCGGCATAAAACGGTGTCTGGTCAAGAATGACACTGCCCTGTTTGCCTTCGGTTAACCCAGTCGCTACCGCTCCCGGTTCTGACCCATCAAGGATCGCAACGACCTTTGCATCGGTCAGATGAGTCGTGTCGTATCCAAGAAACTTGTTAGCACTTACTTTTTCAAGAAGTTCGGCATAAACAGGTGACGGTTGTGACTTTCGGGTTGTATGTCCGACATCGCCCTGTTTCTGAAGTTCCTGCAGAGCATTGTCAAAGCGTTCGTTAAAATCATCCTCGTCGAATTCGAGGCCTTTCTCCTCTAGAAAGACTCGGATCAAGTCGCGCGGCGTGCCAAAAGTATCATAAAGTTTGCCGATCGACAGGAAGAGTTCGCCGTCCTTTTGTGTATCCTTGCTGATGCCGAGGTCATTGAGCTTTGCAAGCCCAACAGTCACAGTATTCCCAAATCGTTCTTCTTCGATCCGCACCATCTTGCCGATGAAATCACGTTGTGTTTCGAGTTCGGGATAGGCACCTCGCATCTCACTGACAACGAGATCGCAGACCTTGTAAAAGAAAGCATCTTTCAGGCCTAGGTGTTCGCGGCCGTGGTAGATGGCGCGGCGCATTATCTTTCGCAGGACGTAGTTGCGGCCTTCGTTGCCGGGCAAAATGC
The DNA here is from genome assembly GCA_964528325.1 of uncultured Chloracidobacterium sp. Lineage (GTDB taxonomy): Bacteria > Acidobacteriota > Blastocatellia > Pyrinomonadales > Pyrinomonadaceae > OLB17. The sequence continues at coordinate 4,637 of CAZGSC010000154.1, forward strand.
CGTCGGCGATGGCGAACGCCGTCGAACGCGCGTGGTCGGCGATCACGCGGCAGGCAAACTGCTGGGTTTCGGTCAATTTCTCGTAAGCGGTCATTACTCCAATAATATCAACGTCTGCAGCCGGTGTCAGTAGTCCGCACGTAAGTAAGGACTCATCTCAACCAAAATGGGCCCTTATTTGCATGCGGCCTACTGACACTTCGTTATGAAACGCCTTTTTTCGGATCCCAACTGCCCTGCAGTTTTCTGAGCAGAACGATCTGCCCCGTGTGATAGGCATTGTGGATATTCTGCTGCGCGAGCGGCGAACGCCACGGCGCGGTGTATTCATCGTTTACGGGCGAGTTTAATTTTTCGTCAGTTATCTCATCCAAAATTTCGCGCCACTCATCCATCACGGCGAAAAGTTTTTCACAGGCGGCCTGCCAATCCGCCTCATCAGACTTGAATGTGCCTGTGTTCTCTATGTCTTCGGGATAGTTGAGCAACCCTCGATAACGCTGTATCCAGCGCTCGTTCCAAAAGATAAGGTGATTGACCTCTTCCCGGATCGAGTTGTCGGCTCCGGCAGGTTTCCACGCAGCCTGCTCTGCCGTAAGACCGTCAATGGCATTAGCTACCGCAACGAACCATTCATTCTCGTCGTAACAGGCGGTGTGTTGTTCAAGCAAAATGTCTTTGGTCATATCTCGATGTTATGTGGTATTTTAACGTATTCAGTCCCTAGTTTGTAGCCGTATAGGAGGATCTTAATATGCGTCACCGTTATATATTTCTGTTTCTACTCGTCGTTTTTTCAAATGCATTTGCCTATGGACAAGTGACCGCGATCAAAGCGGGCCGTTTGGTCGATCCGGAGTCAGGCGATATGAAAACCAACCAGGTATTGATTATCGAAAACGGAAAGATCAGATCTATCGGCGAGAACATCAGTATTCCTGCCGGAGCGACTATTATCGACCTTTCAAGATCGACGGTGCTGCCGGGATTGTTCGATATGCACACGCATCTTTGCATGGACGTAATAGAGCAGCGAGATCATGGAAATTATTATTTCACCACATTGCTTGACCCTGACTCGTATCGCTCGATCCAGGGCGTTGTAAACGCAAAAACAATGCTTGAAGCGGGTTTTACCTCTGCCCGTGACGTCGGGAATGAAGGTAATTACGCTTGTGTCAGCGTACGCCGAGCTATTCAACGCGGAATGATCCCGGGGCCGACATTTTACACCGCAGGCAGAATAATTGCGCCGTATGGCGGACAATTTCAGATGCAGCCGGACAAGCAAAAGCTCGGCGAGCCGGAATATTTCTATGCCGACACCCGCGACGAAATGGTCAAGGCGATACGCGAAAATATTCACTACGGCGCAACCGTAATTAAGATCGTGGTGGACGACCAGCGATATATTTACTCCGTTGAAGACATAAAGTTCATGATAAATGAAGCGGCTCGTGCCGGATTGAAACTTGCCGCTCATTGCTGGACTCGGGCAGGAGCGCATAATGCCGCGTTAGCCGGTGTCGCCTCGATCGAGCACGGCTTCGACATGACTGACGAGATTTTGGAGATCGCAAAACGTAACGGCGTCGTTCTTGTCGGCACCGATTACCTTGCGCTGAGAACTAACGAGCAAGGCCACAAACAGTGGGTTGACCGCCTAAAACGCGCAGATAAGATCGGCGTCACAATGGCCTACGGGACGGATGTAATAGATGAGCGTCCGGGCATGACACGCGGCACCGAGGCGATCGCCGGAATAGATCCATGGGTCGAGGCTGGCGTTTCGCCAAAAGAAATTCTTAAGGCAATGACGATAAACGCGGCAAGGCTTCTCGGTGTTGAAAAGCAACGCGGACTTCTGCGTGAAGGCCTCGCAGCAGACATCATCGCTGTACCGGAAAATCCGTTGGAGAATATAAATACGCTTAAGAAAGTCTCGTTCGTGATGAAAAACGGCAATGTGATCAAACGGTCAGAACAGTAGATTTTATGTAAGGACCTTTGCCTTTTTCATGACGTTCTCGACCGTGAACCCATAATCCCTAAACACATCTTCCGCAGGTGCAGATGCGCCGAAGCGGTCGACGCAGAGTGTATCGCCTTTGTCGCCTATATATTTATGCCAGCCTTGCGAAACGCCTGCCTCGATGGCAAGACGGGCGGTGACCTTTGCGGGCAAAACTTCTTGCTTGTATTTGTCAGTCTGAGCGTCAAAAAATTCCCAGCACGGCATCGATACCACACGCGTCGGCGTTCCTTCGCCGTTTAATTGCGCTCGTGCATCCATTGCGAGGCCGACTTCGGAGCCTGTTGCTATAAGAATGAGTTTTGGAGTTGTCGCTTTGCCTGCTTTTGTCTCGGCTTCAGCCAGAATATACGCGCCCTTGTGCAGGCCGCTGGCGTTGGAGTATTTCTTGCGGTCGATGAGAGCGACCTTTTGGCGTGAGAGTGAGAGAACGGTCGGTGTCTTTGCGCTTTTGATCGCGGCTCGCCATGCTTCGCGTGTTTCGTGAGCGTCGCATGGGCGAATGACGTTTAGGTTTGGTATCGCTCTCAAGGCGGCGAGATGTTCGACGGATTGGTGCGTCGGGCCGTCTTCGCCGAGGCCGATAGAGTCGTGTGTAAAGACAAAGATATTGCGAATATGCGACAACGCGGCGAGGCGAATCGCAGGACGGCAATAATCTGAAAATGTCTGAAAAGTTCCGCCAAACGGTATCACGCCGCCATAAAGCGCCATTCCATTCATCGCCGCGCCCATAGCGTGTTCACGAATTCCGTAATGGACGTTGCGGTTCTGATATTGACTCGCCTGTATATCCGCTGATGAATTGATGTATGTGTTGTTCGACGGCTTGAGATCGGCCGAACCGCCGATCAACTGCGGCACGGCTGCGGCAATGGCATTGATAACCTCGCCGCTGTAGGCACGAGTTGCAGCCGCTACAACGCCGTCAAATTTTGGCAGGCTGTTTTCCCAGCCCGCAGGCGGCATATCAGAGCGCATTTCGCGAAACATTTGCCCAAGCGCAGGATTCGCTTTTTCATATTTCTTTACGAGTGTATTCCATTCGCTCTCGTGTTTTGCACCGGCTTTTACTGCTTTGCGAAAATGTGCAAGCGCCTCTTTTGGAACATAAAACGACTTATTTTCCGGCCAGCTGAGGTTGCGCTTAGTTTCTTTTACAGCTTCTGCGCCGGGAGCGTCGGAGTGAGCCTTGCTCGTGCCCTGCTTCGGCATTCCAAAACCGATGATCGTGTGAACGCGTATCAGCGACGGTTTGTCTTTTACTTTTTGGGCTTCTTTTATCGCTGATTCGATCGCCTTTAGATCGTTACCGTCTTTGACATCCAAAACATGCCAACCTGCGGCGACAAAACGCTTA
>CAZGSC010000155.1:0-7870 GCA_964528325.1 uncultured Chloracidobacterium sp.
CTTGCGGGCCCGTTGATCATATATTTAATTTGATAGGAATCTTATACCAGATCGCGTTGCTCATTCAATGTTGATGTTAAGTCCCTTAATAACGTGCGGGCTTCTGCATTTTTCGTTATTCTCTTGTGAGTATGAAATTCTACTTGTTCGTCCTAATATTTGTTACGGTCACCGTTAGTTCTTACGCTCAGGCTCCGGCTTCTTTTCCCTCTAACGACGAAAAGATCCCTTGGACGCTGACAGTTGTACTTCTGGACGGTGCGGATCAGATTAACCATGCTGAAATTCCGATTAAAGAAGCAGTTGAATTTATAGAGGCCCATTCGCGATTTGCTTTCACGGTCAAGTATGTCACATCGTCTGCGAAACATGGTTACACCCCTTATCGGATCGGGCCGGACAAGAACAAGGACAAGATACCCGACGATACGGCTTATGCGATGATGGGTTGGAATTTACCGACCTCTGCGATAAAAGCACTGCCGGTCAGCACGTCGTATCTATTTCTCTACAAACTCAAAGGCAAAAAACCGGTGCAGGCAGGCTCGGCTTTGCCGTTGACTTTTGGGCTTATGAAAGGCAGCAAGCCGCGTCCGTATGCGACGGTGCCGGTTGATGTGTGGTGGTATGTGAATACGCCGAATCAAGGATTTAAGAGCTGGGCCGCCCAGATCTTGACGCACGAGATCAACAACACTATTCAGGCAAAGATCGAGGCTCGTCCTTACAAATGTGGACAGCTTCTAGCGACACAGGGCTTGCCGGGCGATAAGTACGAAGGCGAACGTCTGTCAAAAGTTTCTGACAAATGTTATGGAAAATTGGGTAAGAACCAATGAAATTTACGGTCAGCGAGTTTCTCGCAATACTGCCTCTCGCGGCAAATGATAAGTGGAAGGACGGCATATGGGATGTTGAGCCGTTTGAAAAAGATGGCATTAAGTTAGTCTTTTTTGCACCGCGAGGCAAAGACTATCAGACGTTTCATGAGGAGGATGAATTTTATTTCATCGCGCGCGGTAGCGGCGAACTGATCATTGACGAAGCGGTGAATGTTTTTGAGGCGGGCGATGTTTTTTTTGTTGCGGCAAAGGTACCGCATCGTTTTGTGAACTTCTCGGATGATTTTGCGACATGGGCAGTTTTCTTTTAGTCTTTGAGTGCGATGAACGCCCTCGAAACAGAAATAATCGACAGAAGCCTAGTTGTTTGTTTCACGCGGCCTGAGATCCGCAATCCGTTGTCGGTGTCGGTTCTGACGCAATTGCATGAGATCATGGACCGCAGTTGCACTGTTGAAGACTATGACACGCTGATATTTACAGGAACTGGCGATACTTTTGCGTCAGGGGCTGATCTTCGCGAGATTGCCGGAGTGACATCGGAAACGGCAATGGAGTTCGCTCGAAGGGGACAGGACTTGATGGGTAAGATCGCCGGGTTGCCGCAAAACACGATTGCCGCGATCAATGGCTTTTGCTTTGGTGGCGCACTTGATCTTGCATTGGCGTGCGACAGGCGATTTGCTTCGCCCAATGCGAAATTTGCTCATCCGGGAGCAGGCTTGGGTATCATTACTGGTTGGGGCGGCACGCAACGATTGCCTAGGTTGATCGGGCAAACAGCTGCACTTGAAATATTCTTTACGGCTTCACCGATCGATACGGAAAAAGCTCTGCGGCTAGGGCTGATCGATGGTATAGATGATGATCCGTTGGCGCGTGCCTTATCAAAACGCGGCGGTTAATTGTAGAATTGGATTACTCTTAGGTGATTATGAAAGTGCAACTTGTAAAACTTGCCCATGCACGTTCCGGCGATAAAGGCGACACAGCAAATGTTGGTTTGATCGCGTTGACGGACGATATTTATCCGATCCTTGTCCGTGAGGTGACCGCTGAAAATGTAAAGAACCACTTCGGCCCGATGGTTAAAGGCGATGTCGAACGGTTTGAACTGCCGAATCTCAAAGCATTGAATTTCCTACTTCACGGATCTCTCGGCGGCGGCGGGACGTTAAGCTTGATGACGGATGCGCAGGGCAAAACATTCTCGACCGCCTTGTTGAGAATGAATATCGACATATCCGACGAGGAAACAAAAGATCTAAAACTCAATGACTGAAATTGTTGCTTCAACAGAATTGTCGATCAGGTTTCTCACGTTAAATCGTCCTGAAAAGCGTAACGCGCTGAACGACGATTTGATCGCGGCGTTAAAAGGTGCTTTGCGGGTTGCAAACGAGGACAGTGATCTTCGTGCGATAGTGATCCGTGGTGCTGGAAAGGATTTTTGTTCAGGAGCGGACCTTTCGGCTATTCAAAAGATCGCGAATTCTTCGTATGAAGAGAATGTCGAAGACGCGCGGAGCCTCGCGGATCTGTTCATGCTGATAAGGAACATTAGTGTACCTGTAATTGCCGCCGTGCATGGCCGTGCGCTTGCGGGCGGTTGCGGATTGGCGACAGCGTGCGATCTCGTGGTCGCGACGAAAAATGCTCGGTTTGGTTATCCAGAGGTCAAGATCGGGTTCGTGCCTGCGATGGTTGCTGCGATCCTGCGGCGAAATCTTGGCGAGAAAAGGAGCTTTGAGTTGCTTACGCAAGGTTTCGAATATACAGCCGACGAAGCCGTTGAACTCGGGCTGGTCAATCGTACATTTGACGAAGAAGGTTTTGAAACGGCAGTGCGCAACTACGCGGCCCTATACTCAAAAGTCAGCCGATCAGCCGTCGAAATGACAAAGCAGCTGCTATATTCTATCGACGCTCACAACATAAATGACGCCATCCAACAAGGCGTCGTAACAAACGCAAAAGCGCGAATGACTGAAGACTGTCAGCAGGGAATCGCTAAGTTTTTGGAGAAGTAAGAGTGTCGCTATCTACGGTGGTTGTGGAGCGACGGCGAAGGAGTGGTTTTTCGTATGGTTTTCGGGCTTTTAGAAAGATCGTTCTAATTATGACGCGGCCTTGTCGGTTGGCGTTGTCAACATCAAATTCGTACGTATATTGCCCCGCTGATAGGCGTTTACATATGTCGTCAGCTAAGTGAAAAGTCAGTGCGTCGGCATAGTGTCCGAGAGATTCGGCGGCATGTCCAAGCAGCTCATTTTCTTCGCCGAGTAGATAAACGGGAACATTTTCGGTCGAGGGCTCGCATTTCGCGTAGAGATCGCCTAGAACGTGTCTTCGTGATAGCGATAATGGGCTGAATGACATTTAGAAAAGCAGGGTCACTTTACAGTGACAGGTATCGGACACATAAGCAAATGAATATAGAGTTATCTGAATTTATTGAAAATCCGATTTGCCAGACGATGTAACAAAAGTGCTTAATCGAAGTAATGAAAGAACAGCTTATTGAAAAAGAGCAGCTTATTGAAATAGCGGGTGTCGTAATCGACAAACAACCAAACGCCTATTTTAAGGTCCAGGTCAACGACAGCGACCACATTGTACTCGCTACAATTTCCGGCCGCATGCGGCGTAACCGCATTCGTATCCTTATGGGCGACCGCGTCGATCTGGAACTCTCGCCATACGACCTCAGCAAGGGGCGAATTACTTACAGACACAAGTAGATCTGTCACGTAAGCGGCGGCAATCTAAGCTTCCACTATTTCTACCTTCGTCTCAATCAGCGATTTCGGTATCAGAGCCGGAAAATACGCCATGATCTCTTCGACTTTTGGGCGGCCGCCGGCAAAGCCGGTGACTGCGGGAGGGCCGGTTAGGATGAGCGGAGCTATCTCTTTGGTAAAGCGTTCGATGTCGGCTTTATTGTGACCGCGAACTCCGATGCGGAACTGAACTTCGGGAATGTCAGGTGAAGGTTCGCCTGACAGATGGCCGTGAGTGGCGTTGACACCGACGAATTCTGAAAGGATCACATCGAATTTTAGGCCGAGCCGGTCGAGGCGTTCGCGAAGGATCCTATCGGCAGCTTTTGCTTTTTCATAGGCTTCGGGCCAGGAATAGACGAGCGTGCCGACGGATTTCCAGCCATCTGAATAGGCGATGGAAATTTTGTAGAAATCTGTTTTAGGATTACCTTTAATGCCAAAGACGCGGACTTTGTCAGTGCCTGCATCAGCAAGATTGATCGATGAGAAATCAGCGACTACGTCCGGCGTGATGTAGGCTTTCGGGTCGCCCATTTCGTAGAGAAGCTGTTCTTTTACCGATTGAATGTTTACCCGGCCGCCGGTGCCGTCGTGTTTTGTGACGACGAATTCACCATTTGCAGAAGCTTCGACGATAGGGAAGCCGATGTTCGCCATGTCGGGAATATTTTGCCAATCGTACTGACAATTTCCGCCGCTTGATTGAGCTCCGCATTCGATAATGTGGCCGGCGATCGTGCCGGCTGAAATCTTATCCCAGTCGTCAAACGCCCAACCAAATTCGTGCATTAGTGGGGCGAGCGTCAGGCCCGTGTCCGTCAAGCGTCCGCCGACAACAACATTCGCACCATTTCCAAGTGCTTCAACAAGCGGACCGGCTCCAAGATAGACGTTTGCCGATTGCACTTTGTCGCGGATGGCTGCGAGTGGTTCACCGGTGTCCATGCTGTTAATCGCGACACCGTCGGCGATGAACTTGTCGAGTTTGTCGAGAACGTCATCTCCTGTGACGACGCCGATCTTTACTTTCCCGCTAAGGCCTAGATCGCGGGCAGCGTCACGGATAGCTTCAGCGCAGCCTGTAACATTTACGCCGCCGGCATTAGAAAGGACGGTGATGTTTTTTTCGACACAATCCGGCAGTATCTCCTGCATCAGTGAGACAAAATCACGTGCATAGCCGGCCTTTGGGTCACGTGCACGCTGCTTTTGCAGTATTGACATCGTTACCTCGGCCAAATAGTCGAGCATCAGATAATCAATCGGTCCGTTTCGCACCTGATCGACAGGCGCCGACAACATATCGCCCCAAAATCCCTGTCCGCCAGCTACCCGAATCGATGATTTCATAATTGAAAAATGAGCAAAAGAAAATAGGCAGTAAAAAAATATTATACTGCCTATTTACCGAATGTTAAATGCCTCGTATCGCTACATTGAATGCTTAGTATTTGTCGCTTTGTGGTAAACCCATTTTGTGCCGTTTGCCGTCTTAACTGCAACCCATGTGGCACCATGCCATGATTTTCTGGCCACCCACTTGGTGCCTGTCCAAACACGGCCACCGACGACGGCTCCTTTACGATAGACGGTTTTAGTAACGTTCTTACCGGTGCTGTAGACCTTTTTTGAAGTTTTCGTTGTCGTGTGAGCTACCTTCTTTGAAGTATCGACTGTTGTGTTTTCGATCTTTTTCATCGTGGATTCCTGGCCTATTACATGGCAAGTCCCGACGGCGAAATAAACCGCGAACGTAAATGCGATCGAAAGCAACGCTGTTTGAAATTTTCTCATTTTAATCTCTTCCCCTTTTGTTGAATAAAACAGTGAAAACTGACGATATCAAATTGGTTGGTTCTTGTATGTGCTCCAGCATACTATTGTTCGCGCACATTGGCTCGGATAAAGGTCACAATGTCCTCGGTCGACGTGCCGGGCAAAAATATCTCAGAAACGCCATTTTCTTTGAGCTTGGCGATGTCTTCCTGCGGAACGATGCCGCCGACAAGCACCAAGGTATCGTCCATGCCATTTTGGCGAAGAAGATCGACGATACGCGGACAAAGCGTGTTGTGAGCACCGCTCAGGATCGAGATGCCGACGGCGTCCACGTCTTCTTGCAAAGCGGCAGAGGCGATCATTTCAGGTGTTTGACGCAGGCCGGTGTAGATGACTTCCATTCCAGCATCGCGAAGCGCACGGGCGATGACCTTAGCCCCACGGTCGTGTCCGTCGAGGCCGGGCTTTGCCACCAACACTCTTATCTTTCTTTCACTCATTGGCATAAGTATATTAGCGAACAAATTGTCCAAGCAACCCGGTTGGATTGATATATGGTTTTAGCTGCTTCCATGTATTAAAGAACTCTCCACTAGGCTCATACATTACTGCGACGTGCTGAAAATGGTATCTATAGTGAAATGTTACACCCTTAGCTCCAATTTCATAGCCGTCGAGATCCGACATCTCAAAGCGACGATCCCCGTACAGTATTTCCCAATCATTTTCTCCGGGCTCCTTCTTGTCAAAGAAAGCAGTAGTATCTTTTTTTTCTTTATCCTGAGCCTTTCGGAGTATCGTAACTAGGCCGGCAAGATTTGTAAAAACATCTTTAGGAGATGCTATTTTGCCAGTCTCAGTGTCCACCACAACAATTTTGTTCACACTTGACGGATATGCCGCATCGCCTTCCATCCAAAGTTCAACGCATAGTGCGCCTTTTTGGTTGTACTTGACTTTATAGTCCGCTACTCGAAGCCACTGATACTGATCTAATTCTTCTTGTAATTTCAGCCCTAGAACTGACTCATATGACAGTACATTATCGATCTTTTTTGAAAGCACCGGAGTCGCTGCCTTGACCTTTGGATAATTAATGATGAAGGTTTTCTTGTTATCACTGATCGGCTCCTTACGCGTGTAAATAACCTTTTTGCGTGTAATAACAACCGACTGAGCGACAATTCCGCTGCAAAATATGCCGATGAGAATAAAAGCAAGAGCGAGTCTGATCTTCATAGATTTGGTTGCGATTTCGGATCCATATTTGGCGAAGCGAACATACATTTCAATTTTCCTTTCAAACTAGTTCGGCGTTTCATAGCCTCATACATCTCGACCCATCCGTGCGTGTTGATCCATAGCGGATTGTAGCTCTTGATCGGTTTTATGATGCCGTAACGCGGTTCTTCGGTCTCAGGGACAAACGACCCGAATATTCTATCCCACATTATTAAAACACCGGCATAATTCTTATCTAAATAAGTGTTATTTACACCGTGATGGACGCGATGATGTGATGGTGTGTTCAGAACATACTCGAGTGGGCCGAGAGACTTGATGAACTTTGTGTGTATCCAAAATTGATAGATCAGATTAAAACCGTGCATTACGGCAAACATCCACGGTGCAAATCCAAGCAGCATTATTGGTGCATAGAACATCCAGTGCAGAATCCCGCTAAACCAGCTTTGACGCACGGCAACGCTTAGATTGTAATGCTCGCTGGAATGATGGACGACGTGGAAATTCCAAAACAACCGCGATTCGTGGCTGACGCGATGGAAAATATAGTAAACGAGGTCGTCGACAAAGAACAGGGCAACCCATGTCCACCAGACATCGGCGGGAAACTTATATGGTGCGATCTCATAGCAGAATATAAAAGCATAACCGGTGAAAACGCCGAATAATGTTCCCCAGGCAACGCTCATAAAACCATGAAATATATTGCCCCAAGTGTCTTTGTTGTCGCGGTATTCGTCCGAGCCTTTGCGATGAGCCCAATAGGCCTCGAAAGCGACCATCAAAGCAAAGAAGGGAATGGCAATTACCGTTGGGCGTAACATACTTTTACATTAAGGCAATGCAAAATCAGGATTCAAATAAGGTCGGAATTTCTATCCCATTTTAATTGACTTTTTGCCGGTCAATGCCGGGACAAATCGGAATATTTCCTAAATATTCATACTTTTTCCTACTTCTTCGTACCATGAAACAGCCTTGGGACGTGTAAACCGTTGTCAATACTTGGTTTATTTGATTTGTCCCGTTCAGTCGCTGTTTTCAAAAAACTTTATCATGATTTTTTGATCAAAATTGTTGCGTTCAAAATTATTATTTTTTGCGATTTCCATGAATAAGTTTGACTTTAGATACATCGGTCAATATTATCGGATTCACCTTAACAAGATAGCAAAATCATAACAAAATAAAAAGCATTCAAAAAGTAAATCAAGCAGGATC
>CAZGSC010000156.1:0-7794 GCA_964528325.1 uncultured Chloracidobacterium sp.
CGGCAGCACGGGCCGCAACAGCAGCCAGCGCATTGTCGATGTTCTCGAAGTCATGGACGCCGAGTTTGTGAACGACGGTTACATTCGCGTGTATCAGGACATTCGCGGTATGTACGGGTCCGAAGGTGAGTGGATTATGAACCGCCCGATCGCCGGCCCGCTAAACAACACCGGCATTGACGAATCGACCGATGCATACGACACGATAGATTGGCTCGTTAAAAATACTCCTGAGTCGAACGGCAACGTCGGCGTCATAGGTTCCAGCTATCTCGGCTTTACGGCATTGATGACGCTGATCAACCCGCATCCGGCAGTAAAGGCGGTGATCGCGCAGAGCCCGATGGTCGATGGATGGATGGGCGACGATTGGTTTCACAACGGAGCGTTTCGCGAAATTGGGCTCGGCTATCCACTCGGCCTGGGATTTAACAAAGGCAAAGGCGGCGGCGAATTTGCGCTTGGAGCAGGTGATGAGTATCTGCGTTTTCTCGAAGCTGGTTCGGTCGCTGATTTCGTGAAGTCAGTCGGTGCCGAACATGTTCCGGGCATCCGCAAGTTCATGGAAAATCCTGCCTACACCGATTTTTGGTCACTGCAGGCCGTCGATAAATGGCTCGCGGCCCGGCCGCACACAGTCCCTACGATGCTTGTGGTTGGTCAGTGGGACCAGGAAGACAGCTATGGCGCACCGGCGGCTTATCGTGCTCTCGAACCCAAATATAAAAATAACGACCGCGTCTCGCTCGTGATCGGCCCGTGGCGGCATTCGGGTTTTAATCATACGGGCTACGACCTCGGATCTCTCATATTTACGGGTGACACGGCACGCGAATGGCGCGTGAAATATGCCAAACCTTTCTTCGACCATTGGCTCAACGGCGGCCCTGATCCGAAAACGCCGCCGGTTTTGACCTACACAACCGGAGCGAACCAATGGAACGTTTCGCCACGCTGGCCGATGGGCACTGCAAAGCCGATCTACTTGGCGGCCGACGGCAAAGCGACTTTCGAGAAACCAACAACGTCCGGCAGCGAGGATTACATCAGCGATCCCGCTAAACCTGTTCCGTACATACCGCGCCCGATCGATTCCGGCGACGCGTTGCAGTGGAAACCCTGGCTCGTTCACGACCAGCGTTTCGTCAGCGGCCGTCCGGACGTTGCGGAATGGACCAGTGCACCGCTCGAAAAAGGCGTCCACATCATGGGAGCCCCCGAAGTGGATCTGTTCGCCGCGACGACCGGAACCGACAGCGATTGGGTCGTAAAGCTCATCGACGTCTATCCGAACGAAATTCCGGAACCAGCCACGCAAGGCGGCAAACCGTCGATGGCGGGTTTCCAACTGCCCATCGGCATCGAGATCTTCCGCGGCCGCTACCTGAAAAGCTTCGCCCAGCCCGCAGCCCTTACGCCCGGCAAGGTCGAACACTACAAATGGGCTCTGCCCAATGTCGACCACGTTTTCCTCCCCGGTCACCGCATCATGGTCCAGGTCCAATCAACGCTTTTTCCACTCTATGACCGCAATCCGCAGACGTTTGTCGAGAACATCATGTACGCCAAAAAAACGGATTACAAAAAAGCCACCCAAACCATCTGGTTCGGCGGCGGGAATGCGAGTTCGGTAGTGCTGCCGGTAGTTCCGTAAAGGAAATACGATGTCGGTAAACAACTTTGCTTTCTCGATCAGTATTCCTCATTTCACTTCGGGTTTGATATACTTTCCCCTTATTGATGGGCTTTTGTTCGTGAATGGAATATCTTTTTTCGTACGGCACACTTCAAAAAAGTGAGACCCAGATAAAGCTATTTGGCTGTGTGTTGAACGGCGGTAACGATACGCTCGAGGGCTATAAAACGGCGAATATCTTAATTGAGGACGAAGTTTTTCTCGCAGACGAGGGAAGTCAGCAATTGACTGCGGTTGCCTCGATCGGTGACAAGATCGAGGGCATGGTTTTTGCGATAACATCGGAAGAACTTGCCATGACAGACAGGTACGAGCCGGAAAATTATGAACGGGTTGCGGTAAAACTTTGTTCCGGAAAACAAGCTTGGCTATATTCGGCAGCATAGCGAGCTGCACTTTGAATTTATGATCGAACGTGAACAAGTACCAATGGATGTTGTTTTTGTCGGGGCAGGCCCGGCAAATCTGGCTGCTGCGCTGCATTTGAAAGGCGAGATAAAAAAGCACGATGAACTTGTTGAAAAAGGTTTTAAGCATGGGCGAAAGATAGGTGATCTTGAGATCGCCATTGTCGAAAAAGGCTCGTTTGTCGGTGCTCATATTTTGTCGGGAGCAGTGATGGACCCGATCGCGATCCGCGAACTGATGCCTGATTTTCTTGCTCAAGGTTGCCCGGTCGATACTGTCGTGACCGATGATGCCGCGTGGTATCTGACTGACAAACGCCGCTTTGTCGCGCCGATCACGCCGCCTCCGCTAAAAAACAAGGGCAAATATATTGTCAGTCTCAGTAAAATTTGCGAGTGGCTCGGCGAAAAATGCGAAGAAGCCGGAATCAACATATTTCCTGAATTTCCTGCTGCCGAAATACTGTACGATGAAAGCGACGCGGTCATTGGCGTGCGAACGGGTGACAAGGGAATTGATAAAGACGGCAAGCAAAAGGCGAATTTTGAGGCTGGTGTCGACCTGCTAGCGAAGGTCACGGTTCTCGGCGAGGGCTCGCGCGGCTCGCTTGCGAAACAGTTGACCGCTCGGCTTGGCCTTGATCAGGGCAAGGAACCGCAAGTTTTCTCGCTTGGCGTCAAAGAGCTCTGGGAAGTTCCGACGGGCAGTTTTTCTGAAGGCATGGTCGTGCATACGCTCGGATTTCCCTCGGATACACGAACATACGGCGGTGGTTGGATCTACGGCATGAAAAACAACGTCGTCAGCATTGGCTATGTTACGGGCTTAGATTATGAAGACCCGATGATCGATCCTCACGCAGAGTTTCAGAAATTCAAGACGCATCCTAAGGTCGCCGAGATTCTCAAAGGCGGCAAGATGATCAAATACGGTGCCAAGACAATCAACGCAGGCGGCTACTACACGATGCCAAAACTTTATGCCGACGGCGTGCTGCTTGTTGGCGACTCTGCGTCGTTCCTGAACGGCCAACGCATCAAGGGCATTCACACCGCGATGAAAAGCGGAATGCTGGCCGCTGAAACGATCGTCGGTGCCTTTGAGCACGAAGATTATTCCTCGAAAACCCTCAAGCATTACGAAGAAAAGGTGAATCTGAGTTGGATCTACGACGAGCTTCATCCTGTGAGGAATTTTCATGGAGCATTCCAAAAAGGCCGCTGGTCGGGGCTGATAAATACTGGCCTGCAATTTCTCACTAAAGGCATGGCGTGGGGTTTTATGCCGAAGGAACATCATGTCGCCGGGTATGAGCGAATGCAGAAACTTGCCGATAACGGAAAAAATGAAGATCGGTACACTGATCTTTCTTTCGACAAGGAACTGACCTTCGACAAAGTCACCGACGTGTTTTACGGAGCTGTTGCCCATGATGAGGATCAGCCTTCGCATCTACATGTGCTCGACACCGAAATATGCGCGACGCGATGTGCAGAGGAATACGACAATCCTTGCCAGCGGTTTTGTCCGGCGGCGGTTTACGAAATAGAAGAAAGTGCCGAAACCGGCCGCAAAGAGCTGAAGGTTAATTTTTCGAACTGTGTGCATTGCAAGACCTGCGACATCGCTGATCCGTATCAAATAATAAATTGGGTCACGCCCGAAGGCGGCGGCGGGCCGAATTATAAAGGTATGTAGTAAAAAAAAGCCGTCCACATGGACGGCTTTTTTACGCTCATTATCTTATCAAGAAATTAATTTTCCAGGATCTCGAAATTCACTTTGCGATCTTTGAATTCTTTCATCGCGATGCGTGTCGGCTTGGTTTTGCGGATATCCAGATCAACACGGGCGATCGCTCCGCGCTGGAGCTGCTTGCTGCGCTGGGCTGCAAGGATGATCATTCTATACTTAGAATCTATATCCGGCGGATCGATTATCTCTTCTTCAACTTCGTCTGTCTCATCGACTTCCGCCGCTTTTTTTTCTGCCTTCTTATCTGCCATTTTTGGTCATTCTCCTTCAAATCGGTGCTTTGAAGCATCGAAACTATTAAGAATACCCTGAATAGCCTCGGTTTGTCTATCAAGCATTTGCCGCTCGGCGGTGATAATTGCCGCGATCTGTCTCGAAGCCGTTGAAACGTCTTCATTTATGATCACGTATTTGAACTTCGAATACTGCAAAACCTCATTAAATGCGTTTTTCAGTCTCGTGTTGAGTTCAGCAGCACCTTCTGTGCCTCTGGCGGTCAATCTCGCCCTCAGAACGTCAAATGACGGCGGCAAAATGAAGATACTGATAACAGAATCACTGAGTTTTTCCATTATCTGAATGGCGCCTTGAACGTCGATCTCGACGATCAGGTCCTTGTTAGTGCTGGCGGCTTTTTCGCTTTCTGCGACCGACGTGCCGTATAGATTTCCGTGTACCTCAGCGTATTCGAGAAAGTCACCGTCTTTGATCCGACGTTCAAATTCTTCCTTTGTAATGAAGAAATATTCACGGCCGTCTTCCTCGCCAAAGCGCTGCGTACGCGTTGTATGCGACACAGAAAAGCCCAGATCTGGCATCATTGCACGCACTTCCTTAATAAGCGTACCTTTTCCGCCGCCTGATGGTGAGCTTATGATGATCAATCTTCCGGACATAAGTTATTCAACATTCTGCACCTGTTCGCGGATTTTCTCAATTTCGCTTTTGATCGCCAATGCATTTTCCTTCACGATCATGTTGTTTGTCTTTGAAGTAATAGTGTTTGCTTCGCGATTCAGTTCCTGGGTAAGAAAATCCAATCGCTTTCCGACGTCGTTAGCCTCGCTCATTATCGTCCGAAAATGTTCGATGTGTGTTGTTAGCCGTGCGATCTCTTCGGAAATATCGGAGCGATCTGCCAGATACGCAACTTCCTGGGCCATTCGGGCCTGATCGATGTCTGTCTGTGAATCGGTCTTGGCCAGCATGTCAGCAATACGTTTTGTCAGCCGCTCACGATATTCGTCGGCGACATTGGCCGATTGGCTTTCGATAGCAGGCATTCGGGTTTCGATCTCGCTAAGCCGTCCGGCGAGTTCGTCTTTGAGCATTCGGCCTTCGTTTTCACGCATCTTTTGCAGATCATCGAGCGCGGCTGCAAGTGCGTTCTCAAGCCCGGCGGCAAATTCCGGGCCGAGATCTTCTTTCCTTGGCGTCACAACATTTGGCAGACGAGCGATCACATTAATATCAGGTTCGCCTGTTAAAATGAACTCGTTCTTGAGGTCCATCATTGCTGCCAAAAAGCCCTTGATCAGCGGTCGATTAAGCTCGTAATTTATCTCGGTCGTGCGGTCGTATTGAATGTTAACGTCTACGCGTCCGCGAGAAAGGCGGCCTCCGATCGTGCGTTTGATCATCGATTCGAGGTCCTGTAGCTCACTCGAAACACGCAGGTTTATGTCGAGAAAACGATTGTTCACCGTCTTCAATTCAACGGCGATCGAATAGTTATTTTCGGTTGCGGTTCCGCGACCAAAGCCAGTCATTGATCTCATAATTAACCTATCTCTATCGTCTCTTTATCAGCGAATTGCAATTCGTAAAGCAGTTTGTATGTGCCGCCATGTTCCAGCAGTTCGTCGTGCGTTCCCATTTCCACTATCCTGCCATTTTTCATTACAACAATATTATCAGCTTTGCGAATTGTAGAAAGCCGGTGAGCGATGACTATCGACGTGCGATTCTGCATCAAATTTGCGAGCGCTTTTTGGACAAGTGTTTCGCTTTCGGTGTCGAGGGCGGATGTTGCCTCGTCAAGAATAAGAACAGGAGCGTTTATTAGCACAGCACGAGCGATCGCAACTCGCTGACGCTGGCCGCCAGAGAGCAGAGCACCTCGTTCGCCAACGACCGTATCGTACTGTTGCGGCAGTTGGCTGATAAATTCGTCTGCATATGCGATCTCGGCGGCGGCTTTGACTTCAGAAAAATCGGCATCTGGACGTCCGTAAGCGATATTTTGATAGATGGTGTCATTAAAGAGAACAGTTTCCTGTGTGACGAGAGCAAGCTGCTTTTTCAAGCTTAGAATTTGAGCGTCGCGAAGATCTGTACCGTCCCAAGTTATTCGTCCCTCGATGGGATCATATAACCGCTGGACCAACTTGATCAGACTCGATTTGCCGCCACCGCTTTCTCCGACCAGAGCGACCACCGAACCTTTTGGTACTTCGAGATCGATATTCTGAAGAATTTTTCTCTTGCTGTTCCTATAGCTGAACGAAACGTTCTCGAACCGAATAATGTCCTTTAAGGGCTGTAATGCGACAGCCGCAGATTTTTCCGGCAGCGTTTCATCAACGTCGAGAATGGTCCAAACGTCTCTTGCGGCTGAAAATGCCTTCGTGATCTCGTTATGCTGACGAGATATTTTCCGCATCGGGTCGTAGCTGCGAAATAAGAAGAATAGGAAAGTGAAAAACTGGGCCGGATCCATTCGCGACAGGTTTATCTCCCGCAATCCCACATAAATCAGAATAATGATCGCCAAAACGCCTATGGTTTCTATCGCGGGTGGTGAAGTCGCGGCGATCTGTGCGCTGCGCAGATTCGCTCGAGCAATGCCCCTTGCTACAGTTGAAAATCTCGCTTTCTCTCGGCCTTCGGCATTATAAGCCTTGACGATCATTTGATTTGCAAGTGTTTCCTGAGCAGTGTCGTTGAGTTCTTTGTTGCCCCTAAGCGATTCGTCAGCGAGTTTGCGAAGCCGCCGGCTGAATCCGGCCGTCATGATCCCGATTATCGGAGCAATAATAAGCGAACCAAGAGTTAGCCGCCAGTTGTAATAGGCCGCCGCCGCGATAAAGAAAACGAGCATGAATGATTCGCGGAGTACGTCGCGTAAATTCGACGAGACCGCAAGTTCGATGGCCGCGCAGCTGATGACAAGCCGTGATACAAGAAAATTTGTTCGGTGTTTTTCAAAAAAGGTCGCAGACTGCTTTAGCAGATGCTCATAAAGTTCGTTTCTGAGTTCGAGAACGGTCGATTGACCGATCTTTGCCATCAAATATGAAGAAAAATACTCAGCAATACCCTTTAGGACAGTAAAAACAATGAGAAGAACTGAGATCGCTATCCACGCTTTGAACCAATCATCCCTTGGTACAAGGCTGCTGAGATCGAATAGAGTTTTTGATTTTATTCCGCTGTTTGGCAGGAACTGGTTGAATATCGGCACGAGCAAAGCGCCTATCGCGGTTTCAAATAGGGCACCCAATACCATCGCAATGAGCGCAAAGGCAAAAAGCAGCCAGTAATGCCGGACATATTTCAATAGACGCTTTAATTCACTCATTGCTCGTGCAAAAGTTTAGAATATACTCCGAACGGAGTTTGTATGTCCAAGTTCGTTGTGTTGCAACCAACAAATAGATTATGGCATCTTTCTAAAAGCGCTGTCCTACGCGGAGAAAATACCTATGAAGAATTTGCTTGTATTCAGATTGACGGCTTTATTTGCGTTTATTGTAACGGCTCACTTGGCTACGCTGGCACAGGTCGATGTCGCACGTAAAACAACGGCAATCACGTATCCGCTCGATGACATGGTCACCGTGCCCTTTCGCGGTACGACACGGTTTCCACGAATGAAAGGCTCGGCCACGGTGAAGCGAACTACCCGCAGCGGCACCCGAGTTGAACTCACGGTC
>CAZGSC010000157.1:0-7705 GCA_964528325.1 uncultured Chloracidobacterium sp.
AGCTCGTCGAGCGTGAGATTGCTGTCCAAAGCCTCTTTGACATGGTATGTGGTAATGCCGTGCCAGACGACGTCCGCCGGATAGCCTGACACGTGATTGAAAATGGCAGCGTCAATCTGCATATCGTGCGTGAAAGCAAAGAAACCAACGCACGAACCGATGCTTGTGCCGACGATGCCGATCTTTTCATAGCCTTGCTGCTTAAGCCATTTGACCGCTGATCGAGTATCGACAACGGCTTGCCTGAGCGATTGCAGCGTCCTGCCGACATTGGGAGCGACAAGATAGTCGGCACGGTTTATCTCAGGAGGCTTTCGCTCTTCGTGATAGGGCAGCGTCAGACGTAAGGCGGAAAAACCGATGCGGTTGAACAGTTTGCAGAGATCGAAATACGTTCCCGGCTTTGCGTTCCAATGTGGCAGGACAAGCACGGCAGTTTTTTTGTTTGTATCGTGAGGGAAGAATGTTGCGAAAGCGGTATTGTTATTCGCCGAAGGTGTTGTTATTCCGCTCGTCCAAGTAAGGACGGAGTTATCTAACTTGAAATCCAGGATCTCGGGCGAGACGAAAAACTCATCGCTGTTAGCAACTGTGTGCTTTGAAAATTCGCTAAAAAACTTGCGCGGGTCACTGCTGTTTGCATTAGCGTCGATGAAGTCCATGCCCCAATCGAACGGATGTACGACGCGGTCGTCATCGAACATCGCCAGATGCCGTTCACGTTTGTGCATGTACTTCTTAAGCATTAGAGGTAGTTAACCGCAGATGACACAGATGACGCAGATAAACTTAATCTGATTTTGATCTGTGTTATCAGCGTCATCTGCGGTCGGAAATGTCAGGCGTTCGCGACTTTAGCTTTATTAACGATCTTTTCGTAAAACGCGATGTATTGCGGAATGATCTTCGATGTCGAATATCGCTGCACTGCAAGCTCACGGCCCTTTTCGCCAAATGCACGGCGAAGTTCTTCATCGCGGAGAAGCCGCAGCGTATCGGCTGTCATCTTTTCTACATCGCCTACGTCGCTCAGAAAACCTGATTCACCGTCGTTGACGACCTCGGGAATGCCGCCGATACGTGTAGCGACAACAGGAGCTTCGCAGGCTTGTGCCTCGAGAGCAGCGAGGCCGAACGACTCTAATTCCGACGGCAGCAGAAACACGTCGGCCACACCTAGATAATCTGAAATGTTTGCCTGTTTACCAACGAACAGTGTGTTCTCGATCACGCCGAGCTGTTCGGCTCTATAACGCACGGCCGAAAGCTCAGGGCCGTCGCCGACCATTACAAGCCTTGCGTTCTCGCCCGCGGCACGAACCTTTGCAAGTATCTCGACGCAATCGGCAGGACGCTTAACCGGCCGGAAGTTCGATACGTGGACCAAAAGGCGCTCGCCGTTTGGAGCCAACTCCGCTCGCAATGGCGAATCAGGCAGACGTTTGTAATGAATTTCGCAAATAAAATTTGGAATGACCTCGATCTCGTCAAAATCAAAAGTTTCGATCGTGGCCTGTTTCAAAAACTTGGAAACGGCCGTCACGCCGTCCGATTGCTGCAAACCATAACGCGTGATCGGCAGATAGCTGCGATCTGCGCCAACCAAAGTAATGTCCGTTCCGTGAAGTGTCGTTATCACAGGCACATAACGCTTTTGCTTAATAGACTCACGAGCCAAAATAGCGCTGATCGAGTGCGGTATAGCGTAATGAACATGAAGCAGGTCAAGCTTTTCGGCGCGAGCAACGGTTGCCATCTTTGTCGCTAATGCAAGGTCGTACGGTTGATGTTCAAAGAGCGGATACGACATCATTTCCACTTCGTGGAAATGTATGCGTTCGTTCAGCTCGGTTAGACGAGTCGGCAAAAACGATGAAATGAAATGGACGTTGTGTCCACGTTCAGCCAAGTCGCGGCCGAGCTCAGAACCGACAATCCCGCTGCCGCCGTATGTCGGATAAACCGTGATTCCAATGTTCATAAAAGCTAATTTGAACCAAGCGAATATGGTATCACGCTCCGGCTAGTAGCGGACAGCTAACGGCTAGTAGCCAGTATTATATTAATGGCTGTTGGTAAATGTGCGTAGCAGGACCGCTGAAAAGAGAAGCACAACGGACAAACACGACTTCGATTCTCTTGTCGGAGATACACTGGCAGCTTTAATATTTGCAGTTTCGGTTTGCGGCTCAGAAACTGCGATGTTCGGTGTTGTACCTTTTTTCCTGACCAGATAGATGTTGCCTTGATTATCGTCTGTAAAAAGGAAGGAGTTTGCATCGATCTTAAGAATGTCACAAGGCCTGCCCGTGACTTTGCCTTTGGCGAGAAATCCTGTGATGAGGTCCTGCATTTTTTGCCCTTTGCGCATAATGACGATCTTGTAGCCGTGACCGATCGTCTTGTCTGTCGAGCCGTGGAGTGAGACGAGAAATGAATTTTTGATCGTGTCCGACGAGTCAGGTGCATCCCAATAGTCGAAGCCTAGCGCCGATGAGTGAGCCGGAAAAAAGGAATAAGGAACTGCGACATCTTTGCACACTGTCTCGCGTTTGAATTTCGAATCTGAAAATATCTTGCCGTTCGATGAATAACAGTAAGGCCAGCCGTAATCTGCACCATCCTTTAATGCATAAAATGTCTCATCGGGTTTTAGCAGCCCTAGGTGATCGGAGCCCTGGCCGGACGCCCAAAGAAAATTGCCGATCCATTTCAAGCCGACCGCATTGCGCAGGCCGCGTGCAAATTCGCGCGGCTCAGAGCCATCGGGATCCATCTCGATCACGCTCGCCCGTACCTTTTCTTTTTCGACACATGCGTTGCAGGATGAACCGACAGAAACATACAGTTTGCCGGTCGGTGAAAATGCGATCGTATGCGTCAGGTGCCAGCCACCGTATTTGTAGCTGAGGCCGTAGTCGGGAAATGTTGCGAGAGTCTGCGGACTGTTGTCTGTCGGTTTTGCTTCGCCGAGTGTAAATTTCCGCCGGGTCAATTTGTCGGTCTCAGCAAGATAGAACCAATCCTGTCCATTCTCGTCGCGGTAAAATTGACAGCTATTTGGATTTCTGAGACCGGTCATATATAGTGCGACTTTTTCAAATTTGCCGGTTTGCGAGTTCCAATCGTCAAGGATATAGACCGCGCCGCGTTTATTGTCCGTCAGATTGTACATATCGGTCACGAAGATGCGTCCGTCCGGAGCCTTTGCAAAAAAACGAACGCGTTTTAGGCCCTCGGCCGCCGGAATGATCTCAAATTCGGAAGGTAAATTAAGGTTGAACGATTTGCCGTCTTTCAACGTGACCGTGTGAGGAACAAGCTTTGGCTGCCCAAAAACAAGTCCGGTCAAAAAGCAAAAAACACCGGCCCCAAGTAGTATTTGTTTATAAATATCGGTCTTCATCAGTGTTAATATGCGGCTAAAAATAGAGATAGAACTTAGACGGCCTTAAATTCGTTATAATGACTCGAGGAGAATTATACAATAGTGTTTTGTCCTGAATGCGGAACTGAAGAGCGGCAGTTGAATCAGTATTGCCGCGCCTGTGGTATTGACCTTCGCCGCCTGCGGTCTGCGATCGAAACACCTGACAGCGTCACGGCTTCTGCAATGTCAGCCCGCGAAGAGATCGGACGAGCCGTCGCGGCCAAAATTCGCGAAACCCAGAACACCTACGAACTAAAGAAAGTTGCCGAGGACGTCCTGCCCGAGATAGAAAAATTTCTCGAATCACCCGCCGAAAAACGCCTCCGCCGTATTCGCCTGGGCACCACGCTTTCTTCTATCGGGATCGGCGCTGCAGTCGCTCTTTCAGTCGTCGCCGTGGCCACAAGAAAGGAGGAGTTTCTATTCCTTGCCGGCCTCGGCTTTATAAACTTTTTCATCGGCCTTGGTTTTATCATCAACGGCGTGTTTCTGACAGTACCTAAGGGAGGCAAGTCTGACCGCTTCGATGCTGAACATCTGAACTCGTTAACCGGAACCGAAACACCGAAGGATCTTCGGCTTCCCGAAACCGCTAAGTCATTCGCGTCAGTGACTGAGCATACGACCAAGCATCTGAAAGACGAGTTTCCCCGGTCGTAGCTCCGCAAGCTATTTTTTCGTAGATGAGATATCTATCGGCATCTGTTCATAATTTACAATAGCTCTGTAGGAACAACTGTAACGGGCCAATTTCGGCTTTTCATGCTCACCTGGAAGAAAAACAAATGCTAACGTCACTTCTCTCGCTGGATTGTTTTTTGCAGGCTCAAATTTGAACTTTTCCGCTGCAACAATTGAGGCTGTACGCAAAAGCGGATGTCCCCTCAAAGCCTTAGCCGATGACACACCGCCGTCTTCGTTTATTTTCACGAGAACCGCAACTTCACCGATCGCACGAATTGCTTTGGCAGCGGCTGGATAAGTAGGTAAGACTGAGCTCAGGATCTTTGGCAAGTCGTTACCTTTCTCATCTTTCGAACAGGCTAAGGCTGATGAATCTATAACAAATTCTAAATAGCCGGGATTTAGTCCGGTTTTGGTTATTTTGATGAAGGCCCTGAATTGGCTTGGAAATAGTAATCCTGTCGTAATCACATAGTCACCGACAGGCAGGAGAAAGTTGAATTCTCCATTTATGTCAGTAAGACTTGTGTTTTTTTCGTCGATCTTAAGTGTCAGCCCGGGGACTACCGCTGAATTTTGGTCTCGCACGACACCTTTGAATTCATATTTGAAATCGTCTTGCTGTTGAGCTTTTGTTGTGATCGAAAAACTCAGAAAACAAAAACATATCGATGCCAATATCCGAAGCCTGAATAGATTCATGTCTTTCAAGATGAGACAGACAAATATTTTGGTTGCTTTTCCGGCAGCTATTTTTGAGGAACGAGCCGCAATATTCGGTCGTCGTCTTTTGCCGGCAAGCCGCGGCCGTCGCGGTTTGAGGTTGAGAAATAGATGTAGCCGTCAGGCCCTTCTGCCATTTCGCGGATGCGGCCATGAGAACCTTCGAGAAGATTTTCCTGGCTCACAATTTTGCGTCCGTCGAGAACTACACGAATAATTCTATTACCCCGCAAACAGCCAAAGAAGAAATTTCCTTTGAAAGCCTGAAACACCGATCCGTTGTAAAACATCGCGCTGGCGGGAGAGCATGCCGGTGAATATTCCAGCAGTGGAGCGATAATACCTTCTTTCGTTTGAGTATGGTGTACCTCAGGCCAACCATAGTTTTTTCCGGCTTCGAGGATGTTTACTTCGTCACCGCCGCCGCCTTTGCCTTCAAAACCGCTTGGTCCATGTTCGGTCTCAAATACAAGTCCGCTGCCCGGCTGAAATGCAAGGCCTTGCGCATTGCGGTTGCCGAGCGTCCATATCTCAGGCCGAAAACTTTCTTTTCCGACAAACGGATTGTCTTTCGGAACGGTACCGTCGTCATTTAGTCTCAAAGTTTTTCCGGCAAGTGAATCTGTCTTTTGTGCAAGATTCCAGTCCGTCGAATCGCCGGTCGTGACATAAAGTTTGCCGTCCGGCCCAAAGCGACATCGCATTCCTGAATGATTTGGCGCTCCCGGCACGTGATCGACGATCACTTTATTCTCGACAAATTTGTTGTCTTTAATTGTGTATCGAACAACCTTAACTTGCTTGCCGTCTTTGTTGTAGGAATAGGCCAGATAAACATAGGCGTTCTTTGCGAAATCGGGATGGACCGTAATGTCCATTAACCCGCTTTCGCTGCTTGGCTCGACATCAGGAACTGTAAAAACAGGTTCGGAGCGCAGCTTGCCCTTTTCGATTATGCGAACTCTGCCCGGGCGTTCGGTTACTAGCATGTCGCCATTAGGCAGCCAAGCGAATGCCCACGGCACTTCCAGGCCGCTTGCAAATGTTTCGACTTTGAACTTAACATCACCGCTTTTTGTCGCGACAACCACATTTTGCGGCAGACTCTGCGCCTGGCCGCATCCAAATGAGCAAAACGCAAAAACAACAGACGCGAGGAACGAAATTCGATGAGTCACACAGATATTATCGCCTAAAATAAGTTCGCAGGCTATATTGTGAAAGTATGGCTTTTCGGTCCAACAGTTAATTAAGTCTGGAGCCGAGGGCCTTTAGCCAAGAGTATGGTTTTTTAAGAACCGAGGCGGTCTTTGATACAAATGATCTCTTTTCGATTGCAGGGGTTCTTACAGAAGCTGTAGTGATGCGATAGTTGTCAGATCCGGTCGTCGCGAGCATCGCACGCGGATAAGTGATCACGGTCGATTCAAATGGCTTCTGCATGGCGACCAATTGTGGCATTCCTTTCAATTTTTGGGTGTCGTTATTTTTCTTAACGTAAACGGAAGAAGATTCGCCATTTTGCGGATTTCGACGCCAAGTTGAGACGGACGTGATCGTGTCGCCGGCGTGTGAACGTTTTGTGGAATTGACCCGATCTGAAACACCAAACATTACATCCCGCAAATCGAGTGTCGGAGCGAGCGGATTAGTACCGCTAGTTACTGCATTTACGGCAACCAGCGAATCGATGGGCCTGTCGATCGCGTTAAAGGCCGTAAATCCTAACTGCAAACAAACCACAGCAATAATTCCAAGCAGCGGCAATTTCATATCTCTCGATCTCATGGGTTGTTTATCAGTGATAAACACCATTGTTAGTATAGCGCTTCAAGGAAAAGGTTGTAAGAAAAATAATTGTTTAACGCGGCGCAATGGATTTTCGAGATTCTTGGTCTTGGCA
Source organism: uncultured Chloracidobacterium sp. (assembly GCA_964528325.1). Lineage (GTDB taxonomy): Bacteria > Acidobacteriota > Blastocatellia > Pyrinomonadales > Pyrinomonadaceae > OLB17. The sequence goes on from CAZGSC010000157.1 coordinate 6,741, forward strand.
TACAATTGAGCTGCAACAAAGTTTTCGGGGGAGCCACAAGCTGAGAGTTGTTCCTGCGAACAAGACCCCAAAAAACCTGATGCGGATAATACCGACGAAGGGAGAAAAACAGTGAATAAGAAGTCAGAAGTCAGCGGTCAGCAGCCAGCAGAAAAGAACAGTGATGAAGTAAAATTGCCTAGTTCGCGTAAAATTTACGTCGAAACCAACGGCAATATCCTTAATCAAAACAAACACAATTTACGCATTCCGTTTCGCGAAATAGCATTGTCGCCGTCAAAGGAGCTTGACGGCAATCTTGAGGAAAATCCACCTGTCCGTGTTTATGACACTAGCGGTGTATGGACAGATCCCGAAACAAAATGTGATGTACGCGAGGGTTTGCCTGCATTGCGTCGAGATTGGATAGTCGGGCGCGGTGATGTCGAGGAATATGAGGGGCGCGAGATAGTGCCTCAGGATAATGGTTACTTGACCAAAGGAGCCGAAGAAATAGCTCGTATCAAAGATCGAGGCGCACTCGAAGAATTCCCCGGTCTTCGCCGTGCCCCATTAAGGGCAAAAAATGGAGCTTGCGTCACTCAAATGCATTACGCCCGCAAAGGCATCATTACCCCCGAGATGGAGTATGTCGCAATAAGAGAAAATCTGGGCCGAAAGATCGCTTTTGAAACGATGCAAAACGGCGAAGGCGATGATCGTTCATCGCTGATGCATCAGCATAAGGGTGAGTCATTCGGTGCTTCGATCCCGACCTTTGTCACTCCGGAATTCGTCCGTGACGAGGTCGCCCGCGGACGGGCGATCATTCCGAATAACATAAACCATCCAGAATCTGAGCCGATGGCGATCGGGCGTAATTTTCTTGTTAAAATTAATGCCAACATCGGTAATTCGGCAATTGCTTCGTCGATCGAAGAGGAAGTCGAAAAAATGCGCTGGTCCACGCTATGGGGAGCCGACAC
>CAZGSC010000158.1:0-7586 GCA_964528325.1 uncultured Chloracidobacterium sp.
GATAGCCCCGGACAGCAAATGCAGCGACGTCCGGATCGTCTCTTGAAAATTATTCTTGTTCGTGATCTCATGACCCAGCTCGGCCAGAGCTCCAAATGCGTGGATCAGTTTTGAGTTTTCTTCCATTTTCTGGTCTTTCGCGTCAGGCGATCGTGACATGTTTTGTCAGCCCAAGCATGTCGAATAGTTCCACGGTTTCTTCCTTTACATCCGAGAAGACAACTGCCGCTCCATTATTTGATGCAATATCGATCACGCCAAGCAGTATCGAAATTCCAATACTGTTGACGATCTCGGTCTTTGAGAAATTTACAACGAGCTGCGTGCATCCCGCGTCGATGCGACGGCGACACTCGTACTCGAGCTGCTCACCGCTTAATTTGTTTAGGTAATCGCCCGCAAAGATCACCGATCTTTCCTCAGCAGGCTCGACCGAGCCGACTATTCCGGTTGCTGAATTCACTTAGTTATTATCCTTGTATAAGTTAGCGTATGTGTTCGAAAGAACCACTTGAAGAGTAGTTCTATCATATACAGATGTATAATAACAACACAAAATTGTGCTTAAGGACGGCAAATTTTCGATAAGTGGCTATTTTTTTCAGTTTTTTTATAAGAAAGTGCCTTTAGTTAAATGCCAGCCTCTAACTGCGCGAAGCGTAAGGCACGCGGCCAAACTCTGCCAGAAGTGGTTTTAGATGCTCAACAATGAACTCGTGGACAACACCGTTTGTCGCTAGTATGCCGTTGTGGTTTTGCAGATCCGCACGGTCATAGCGTATCTCGCCGCCAAAAAGATCAGTAAAACAACCGCCTGCTTCCTCAAGAATGATCTGCGGTGCGCAGGTATCCCACAATTTCGTTCGCGGCCCGGGGTGCATGTAAATGTCGCACGATCGATCGGCGATCAGGCCGATCTTTAGTCCGACAGAACCACGTCTAACCGTATTGTGAAACGCAAAGTGCTCAATAATATGAGCCATCTTCGAACTCGGATGATTACGCGACATTGCCAATTTCATTTCAGGCAAAGCATTAATATTTGACGTTCTCATCCGCACAGGCTCGTCGCCGTTTACAGTAAATGAACCTTCGCCTTTCACAGCATAACTAAGCCTGTCATGAAACGGCAAATAGACAACCCCAAGCACTGGCTCGCCTTCCTCAGCGAGTCCGATCTGAACTCCAAAATCACCATCCTTTTTTACAAAGCCTGCTGTTCCGTCGATAGGATCGATGATCCAGACACGCCGCTTGGACATCCGTAATTCCGTATCGTCTTTTTCCTCTTCCGACAGAATGCCGTCATCGGGAAATGCCGCCGATAGACGATCAACGATCAAACGGCTTGCTTCACGGTCGGCGACTGTTACGGGCTCGCTGTAATTATCGGCACCGATCTTCTCTTCGGTCTCAAAATCTTCTGCGTAATGTTTGAGTATTGCTTTTCCGGCAAGAAGTGCTGAATCAATAGCGGTCTTAAGTTCTGTCTGGAGCATTCTCTACAATCTTATCAGATATGCACAAGCCCGCTATGATCTTTCAACAGCTTCAGTAATTTTACATCGCGGGCAGATGAGAACCATTTGGGTCCTGTCCATCCATCTTGCGAGTGCGGAGTTTGCGAGCTCAGGCGCTTTGCTTTCGGCCTCACCCTCGCGAAATATTCTTGAGTGGTTTTGCGGCGCAGCTTGTTCTGGTTTTAGGTCACGTTCACAATGGCGGCAGACCCAGCCGGTTCCGTCGTTATAAAAATCGCTTAGTTCTTGCATAAATGAAAACGCAGCGCGGTCACAAAACCGCGCCGCGCACTCTGCATCAGCGGCAGGTTTACTGAACCCTGCGAGCCGGTCGGACTGCAGATTGAATAGGCAGCAGCTTAACAGGTTTAACAGTATTAGCGCCGTTGCGGTAGATCGCAACTTGTATAGTATCGCCGATCTGTTTCTTATCGAGATAACGATAAAGATCGTCAAGATCACTCATTTTTTCGCCGTCGATAGAAACAATTATGTCACCTAATTTGACGTTACCGACCGCATCTTGCGATAGGCCGAGCAGACCTGCATTAGACGCCGAACCTGTCGGGGCGACATTCCACACGACCAGACCGGAATCAATTGGAAGCCGCCCGTTAAAGTCGGACACTGGCCGTAGGTTGGCTCCGAGTTTTGGCCGCCGAACTTCGCCAAACTGTATGAGCTGCGGCACGACGCGTTTCGCGATGCTTATCGGAATTGCAAAACCCACACCGACGGAACCGCCCGCGGGTGAAAGAATTTGTGAATTGATGCCGATCATTCTGCCGTATTTATCGAGCAGCGGTCCGCCGGAATTACCGGGATTGATCGACGCATCGGTTTGAATCGCTGCATCTATCGGCCGGCCGTTTCGTGCTCTGATTGGACGTTGAAGGCCTGAGATCACACCCGTTGTAAGCGTGCGGTCAAGGCCAAACGGATTTCCTATCGCCAACACCTTTTGCCCTACGGTCAGCTTATCAGAATCACCAAGCGGCACCACGGTCAGCCCTGCCGGCGGATTATCGATCTTAATAACCGCCAGGTCTGTGTCCGGATCACCGCCAACGACGCTTGCCGGATAGGTCTTGTCACCACCAAAGCTCACCGTTAGTTTCTGAGCGCCCTCAATAACATGATAATTCGTTACGATGTTGCCGTTCGCGTCGATCACTGAGCCCGAACCGTTACCTTTGCCTTCCTGTTCGTTGCCGAACCAGTCCTGCGAAATGGACGTTGTGTTTATAAAAGCCACCCCTGGCGATATGGCCTTGTAAACGTCGATATTGTTTTGTTCGTCCGAGACTGACGACGGGTCAGATATCTTGACAGGCGCTTCTTCCGCCGAAGTTATAGAACCAGCACTTTCCGAGTTCCAAAACCTGCCCAGATTATAGAGCAATGCTGTCGCCCCGACTGCGATCAGCGCCGATGCAAAAGCTAGCAATAATATTTGCCGGGCCGATAATTGATAAACCGAATTCCTTTTCATTATGACAACCTCACCAACATTTAAAATATCAAGATTTTTGATGCTGTTAAAGAGCATCGGCGTTGTGTATCTAATTACGAAAAAAAACGGCCCGATGTTCGGATGAAAACATCGGGCCAGGAGCAAAAGCTCAAGAAGAGGAGGTTATGTTATGAGAGCAAAAAGTTGATTGGGCCATTCCATCATCTCGCGCAGCTCCGAATTTGAAACATACCCAAGCGCCGAAAGGCCGGTAAAAAAATGAATCCCCATGAGGCCGATGTATACGGCGAGTGCGATCACGAGGCCATATCTTGCAAGCGGCCGATTGCCCCATCGCCAAAGCACAAACGCAGCAAAAGCACCTATCGCGATCTTGACGCCGAGAAAAGGCCAGTTTCCAATATCAAGCAAGCTTGCCATTAGTTGATTTCCCTCGGTCGCGACGCCCGAGCGAACCCAGACGATTGTTAATAATGCATCGAGAAGATTGAGCGCAAAGAGAAGAAAGGTCGGGGCAAATAGGTGCATTTTATATGTGTTCTCCCGCAAAAACTTGTTAAACTTCTCTCTGAAACGACTAACCCCCGGGTTTGAAACCGGGGGCTTTGCCGAAAAAGGAGATTGTCAATTCAATTATGTTCGATGGGAATACACGACTAATCGATCTCTATTTCAGAAAAAAGCAGGTATTTTTATACTTTCTTTCAACAGTGATATTCTTAAGGTGGAAATTCGGAACTGTTGCATAAATTTTGCAACGATTTTTGCGGCATGAGACTCAAAATACGCGACGTTGAGGAACGCTCTTCACGCGATCCATTCTTAGGAGAGGAAATTATGAAACACATATTAAAGATCAGGAATTTAACAACATTTCTAGCATTATTAATTGTAATGACGGCGCTTCCAGCATTCTCTCAAGCTAAAAAGCCCGTTTTGACCCGCAAACCGGTGGCGAAGAAGAAGGCCGTTTACAAGGTGCCCGTCTATAGTGTTGAAACCGGAACGACAATGCGCTCGAGGATGAACGAAACGCTGAGTTCAAAAACGGCAAAAGTCGGCAACACCTTTACCGCGACTATTACCGAGCCGGTTTATTCGACAAATGGAGTCGTGGTTATTCCGGTCGGGAGCAAAGTTACCGGACGAGTTGATTCCGTAAAACCGGCTGCCAAAAGCGGCAAACCGGGCGAGATCGGAGTTAGTTTCACGCAGGTTCGCCTACCAAACGGAAAAGTCCGCGCCATCAACGGCTCGCTTACCGATCTCGAAGGAAAAACGTCGAGTGACAATGAAAGCACCGCAAAAGGTAAGAAAATGGGGAATCGCAAGCTGATCTTCATTGGTGGTGGTGGCGCTGGCGGTGCTGTCCTTGGAGCCGCCATTGGAGGAGGTAAAGGAGCCTTGATCGGCGGACTTCTTGGAGCTGGCGGTGGTTTCCTTGGCGAAAAAATGACCAAAGGCCCGGAAGCAGAGGTCAAATCCGGCACTGAATTCGGCGTATATCTGAATCAGGCTATTTCAATGCCGAAATTCGTCGAAACAACCCCGGTGAATCCGTAATCATTGATTCATCAACAGTATCCGAAGGCCGGAAGTGTTAATTCGCTTCCGGCCTTTTAGATACTGTGAACGAGAAATTCCGGCGTGACTATTACAGGCGAGAAGAAGCCTGCCGTAGTATTAAAAAGGCGTAGGCGTGCCTGTTTTCGGACATTGGCGATGTGGCCGAAATTCCATGTGACCAGATAGTCGATCTTATGAAACGAAGCGAGTGCAACATGAACGGCGTCTGCGAGGTATTTTCGATGAAAGATGCCGCGTTCTATATAGCCTTCGGCTAGGATAGCGACCTCTTCGGCTATCTCGAGTTTTTCGAGCGGACGGACAAGATTCAGGTAGCCGTTGCGGTGCGGTTCGGCAAAGCGCTCGAGTTCACGCTCAACAAGCAGCGAGCTGAACGGCTGATATTCAGACAGCTCGTGTTCCCACCAGCGGATCGTGATATCACGTCGAAACGGATCGCCGTTGTCGAGATAGGCTCCGACGACCGAAGTTTCCAGATAGAGGCTTTGTTTCATCGATCTCCTATCGCAATACGCGATTAGTAAGCTAATTGCTCACCGACAGAATATCAGTTTTCTAATTTGATAGCCTCGAAAACTACTTTTGAGTTTTTGAAATCGAAGGTAAGGCGATAATTCTTTAGGAAATTGCCGCCCAAAATTCCCGCTTGTTCAAAGCCTGAGGATTCGTTGATGAGGTCGAGATCGAGTGCTACTGCCTTAACGCTCGTCCGGGAATGTTTTCCGAATGTAATTCTCGGAAGCATAAAAGACGACACGTCATCCCTGATCCCGGCAGAACCGATCACCCGCATTTTTTCGTCGTTGGCAAACGGCGTGATGCCGTCGTGCTTGGCGACACGTTCCGAGATCACAGAAAGACTGGCACCTGTATCGACGATGAAATTCAAAATAGCGTCGATACCCTCTAGTTGAACTTCGCCGCTCAAAAAACCACTTGATGTTAATCTCAACGGCAGCGAAAGCGCCTCGCTCTTTTGAAATTCGCGCTCGTCATCTGACCTTCTTGTAAGCGCAAATGTCCGGCTGCCGTAATCGATCGTCGTCAGAAACTTGGAGATCAATGCGAGGCCGATATAACCATCGACAGCCTGCGTCTGGTCCTGAAACTTACGCAGGTAGACAGGCACGTTCTTTATGTTGACATCACCAATCGAGATCTTTCTGACAAGGCCGTAAACGATCTCAAATTTCCCGTCGCCGCCGATACCTTTAGCATAACCACCTTTTGTGATAGGACTGATCTTAAGCCGTTTTGCCGTTGTGTCTGATAGGACCGAAATGCCCGAGCCGGTGTCCAAAACAAATCTCAACGGCTCATCCTTGTCATTGATCCGAAGTTTTATGATCGGACGATCGCCTTCCAGTTCAAAGGGCACGCTGGTTTGTTCGCGGCCATCGGTACTGTAAAGTTTGCCTCTAATGCCCAGCGCGCGCAGAAAGCGGATCAGCCCTTTTATGCGGTCGCGGCGGTCTTTATCCACTTCGCTGCTGACCCTAAGAAAATGCTCATATTTATCCGCCGCCTCTTTAAAGCGTTCTGCGCGGCCGGCGGCCTGCGCACATGCAAACAAATAGTCAGGTTCATCTGGCCTTAGATCTAGGGCGTTCAAAAGATGATGCAAGCCGTCATCGACCCTGTTCTCATAAAAATTGAGCATTCCTAGTCCGGCCCAGGCCAAATGCTCTTTTTTATTTAGTCTGAGGGCGTTCGAAAAAAAACCGCGGGATTCCGGAAACCGTCCGGCGGAAAGCAGCATTGCACCCATAACGGCAGATGCCCGGGAATTCTTAGGCTCACGTTCAATGACAGGAATGCAAATGTCAAAGGCATCTACAAGCCGATGCAGTTTGACCAAAACGTAAGCAAGCTCAACTTTCGCTTCGCCGCGCCTGGGATCAAGATCGACCGCTCGCCGCAACAGAGCTTCGGCCTCAGTGAATGAGCCGGCGCGCGTAAGTTTGCCAGCCTGTTTTATCAAGCTGCGAACTTCGTCAGAATTAGCTGGCGGCGTTGCTGAAGCAATAACAGGAGCGAGGAAGAAGGCGAGGGTCGACAGTAAGAGGAATTTCCTTAGTCCTCCACAAAAGCAGAAAGAGCCGCAAAAAATATCTCCAGGCCTCATACCACTACTCACTTTTCATTTTTTCACTGTCACCTATTTAAGGATAGTGCCGGTCTTGATCGACCAGAGCACAAGATCTAATTCGTCAAAATCGATCCCTGTCTTGTGCGTCAACTTTTTCAGCTTGTCCTCGATCATTAGATACTTCGAACGCGTATTTGGTGGCTTTGGGTCGTCAATTATTTTTAGCTCGGCAAGACAGTTCAAAACGTGCTTGTCGAGTATGGCGTAGCCCTTAAAACCGATGTTTCTGAGATAATGGCTCGCTTCCTTGTAGCCGAGGCCCTTAATTCCCTTTTCGGTCACCAGCCAATCGCGTCGTTCTAATGCGCAATCGAAGCCGTTAAGTTTGCTACGCAAACGAAGGCCGCAATGTTCATTAAGGAAATGTCTCGATGCGACTATATACCGTGACCGTGCGTTTGGATAGCGGTGGACGCCGGTCAACGCAGCAGCAAGCTCGGCTTGGTCACCGGTCAGAATGATCGGTTTTACAGCCTCAAGAGCATTAATACCCATACGCGCGGAGCAGCCGCCTGTGAAGAAACAAAAGACCATTTCTTCCCAAAGATTCAGGTCGGTTCCGCGTTTACCGATACTCGCAAACTCGGCAAGCCGCCTACGGATCTCATCTTTCCGCTCAGCGTGTGCTGTCTTTATCTTTTCTATGGTTATTGGCTCTTTTTCTCGTTTCACGGCTGAGCCAGATTATCGCATCTCACAAAATAAATCTCTAAATGAGGAGGTTAGATGGCCCACACATCTTTTGTCTCTGTCCCACTCGTGTCCCAACACCTTGTGAGACAGGCTAAATCTTGCAATTAAATGAGTTAGCATAGCAAAAATGCTCTTGTCTCACGATCTTTGAAAAAAAATATGA
>CAZGSC010000159.1:0-7544 GCA_964528325.1 uncultured Chloracidobacterium sp.
TATTGTTTTCTTGCATTGGTCTTTTTTCTTTTTGCGATGGCAATGGGCGGTCAGATCAATTTCTGGCAAGCATTTTCGGCAAGTGTTTACTCAGCCTTTCCCGTTGCGGTTATTCGGTTTTTTCTGAACACGATACTTCTTTTTATAAAGGATCCAGATGATATTCACCCGATACTTGGTCAGCAATCGCTGATACAGGACAATCCTAATTTTCTGGTACTGCCCGCCGAGCATCCCGTGATCTTTACACTGCTCGGTTCGCTTAGTCTGCTTCTTTTTTATTGGATATGGATGATCGCCACTGGATTGAAAAACACCGGTGAAAGAATGACCGGAACGATCGCGTGGAGCGCGGCATTAGGAATATATTTTCTGTTGATACTTTTCGGTATGGCGATGGCGGCGTTGTTCCCAAGCTTTATTAGCTAATAGAGTTATTCGTATCTTAACGATTCTATCGGGTCGAGACGGGCTGCTTTCCACGCAGGAAACAGCCCGAAAAATAGGCCAATTCCAACACTTGCCACAAATCCCGCTATTGGTGCCCATGGCGGAATGTACGACGGCAAAAAAATCCTCAGCAAAAGCGACAACAACCACCCTATCAATAAACCTAACAGACCGCCGAGCCCGGTTAGCGTAGCAGCTTCCATTAAAAATTGAAGAAGAATATCGGTTTGCTTTGCTCCGATCGCTTTGCGGATACCGATCTCACGTGTTCGCTCCGTGACGGAAACGAGCATGATATTCATAACGCCGATGCCGCCGATCAAAAGTCCGACTGACGAAATAACAAACCCCGCCAGAAACACGCCGCCGGTGATCGCCTTGAACTGATCTATCAAACTCGCGGCAGTCTCCATTGCAAAATTATTCTTGTCGCCAAATTTTACCTGTCGACGCTGCCTCAATAGATCTTCTACATCGTTCTTCGCTTTCTCGAGTTGACCCTCCTTCGCGACCGCAAGAATAAAAAGATCTTCCGCATTGGGTTTAAGTTTCAGAGCCGCTCCCATCGGCATATAAATAACATTTGTCTGGTCATTGTTACCGCCGCCGCCGCCGAAAAGTTGTTCGCGCTTTTGCAGCAGGCCGATAACACGAAACTGCTGCCCTCCTATTTCGATCGTTTCGCCTAATGGAGATTCATACGGAAAATACGACTCGCGGACAAAATCGCCGATAACGCACACGTTCTCTTTTGCATCATTTTCGGCGGCCGAAAACCATCGTCCGTCGATCAGCACTTCGCCCGGAGCCTTGTCCATTTCAGGCAGTGTTCCCTGTAGTTGGACAGAGCTAGACGTCTTTCCATTTTTGCCGGTTACGTTGATCTTTTGGCCAAAGAAATTATTCGTGATATTTAGAAACGGGACAGAGACCTCAACGCTGGACAACCGCGAGATCGCCTCTGCGTCGTCCATGGTCAACGGCTTTCGCATGCGTTCTTCGCGTGTTGGCTGACTGGTGCGAATTCCTATGTTCATTTTGTAAAGAAAGATCGACCTCGTGCCGAATGACTCAACTTCCTTCTCGACCGACACATTGATCGCGGTGATGATCGACGAAAACAGCATCGCTGTAATAACGCCAACCATGACTCCAAAAACCGTCAGGAACGAGCGCAGCTTATGGGTACGCAGCGTTTCGAGTGCCATTTTCAGGTTTTCGTAAAATGCACCTGTTAAAAATCTCATTTCTAGTCAGCCCTCAGTGCTTCGATAGGGTCCAGTCGTGCTGCCATCCATGCAGGATATAGGCCGGCAACAATGCCCACACCGCTTGAAACTGCGATCGCGAGCACCGCGGCCCAAACGGGAATTCGGGTCGGCAGGAAGAAGGCAGTTATTATATAACCCGCAAGCTTTGCAATGATCAGCCCAATAAGGCCGCCGATACCAGCAAGGATCGACGCTTCAAAAAGAAATTGTCTAAGAATATCTCCTTGCCGGGCTCCTAAGCTTTTTCGAATGCCGATCTCCTTGGTTCGCTCGGTCACCGCAACCAGCATGATGTTCATTATCACGATCGCGCCAACGATCAACGCAATACCCGGCACAAAAATAATGACCAAAAATGTCGTCCCAAAAAGTCGATCGCGTAGGCCCGTTATCGCATCCGGCGTGAGAATGCCGAAGTTGTCCTTTTCACCGAAATTAAGCTTCCGCTGTATACGCATCAGCGTTCGGACCTCTTCCACTGCGTCATTGAAAACTTTGTCGTTTTTCGCCGTAACTACAAAGTACGGCGCCCGCCCGCGGATCAACCCTCCAAACGCTTTTCCGAATGTTTTGATCGGCAGTTCCACAAAATTATCCTGCGGCTGGCCAAACACTGTACCTTTTGCGGTTTGAACACCGATTATGCGGTAGGGGATGCCCTGGATCGTTATCTCGCCGCCGATAGAGTCGCCTCGCGGAAAAAACTTATTTGCAATGTCCATTCCGATGAAGGCAACGCGCACTGCATTGTCATTCTCAGCATTGGAAAAAAATCTACCTTGAGCAATGTCCAGTTTCTCTATCTCTGCGATCACCGGCTCGGCACCGAGGATCTGCACATCTAGCAGCGACTCATCATCGTGCTTGACCTCACGCGTCATTCCGCCGCCCGGCGCTTTCATTCCGATCTTATCTATAAGCTGAGCCCGTTCACGGATAAAATCTCTTTCCGAGATCGTAAGATCTGTATTGCGCCGCTGCGCAGCAGCTATAGTGTCGGTGTCTTTGAAATCATCAAAGCTGAATCGCCGCACCGTAAATGAATTCGAGCCGATGCCGGCGATCTTATCATCCACGTACGCATTGAACCCCTGCAGCACAGACAGCACGATCATAAAGGTCGCGACGGCAACGATCATTCCGAGCAATGTCAGGAACGACCGCAACTTGTGGCCCCAGATCGCAGCAAATGCAAGTTTTAGTGTTTCGGTAAAATTCACTTCGCTTAAGTTTATCTAAAGCCCTTACTTTATACGAGTTGTACTGCGATTGGTTTCGGGAGTCGCTGGCTATTCGTACCGCAATGCATCGATCGGATCAAGGTTAGCTGCTTTCCAGGCAGGAAACACCCCAAATACAACGCCGACGCCAGCCGACGTGATAAGCCCCACAAATATTGCCCAAATCGGTATGTACGCCGGCAATGGTGAGTATGTGTTGATCAAAAAACTCAGCATTTCGCCGATTAAGACGCCGATTGCCCCTCCGACGGCAGTTAGCATAACCGCTTCGATAAGAAACTGTGACAAAATGCCGGCGTGTGTCGCACCAACAGCTTTTCTTATGCCGATCTCTTTTGTTCGTTCGGTCACAGAAACAAGCATGATGTTCATCACGCCGATGCCGCCGATCATCAACGCAACGGCAGAGATCGCCGTCAGAACGAGATAGGTCGCGCCGGTCAACTGATTGTAAATATCAAGCAAAGCATCCTGCGACGAAATGCCGAAATTATCTTTCTCGCCATATTTCACTTCACGGCGTGTGCGAAGAATATCGCGTGATTCGTCCATTGTCTGCTTGACGTCGGCACGCGTTCTCGGGCGGATGATAATGACAAAGACAGTCATGGGCGGATCGATCCGCGGATAATATTTCTGATTTGTGGTGAGCGGGATAAATGCGATGTTGTCCCGCGATTGGCCAAAGAACGATCCAAGCACACCCATCACTCCGACCACGTGAAACGGAATTCCGTCGATCTTTATCTCCGCTCCGATCGGATCCTCGTCATTCGGGAAAAGAGCTTTTACGAGATCTTGGCCTAGGACAACTACGTTGGAACGCTCACGCAAGTCCGTGTCGATGATAAATCGTCCGTAGTTAATATATTGCGACTGTGTGAATTCGTAATAAGGAGTTACACCAAGCAAAATTGGTGTATCTGTTTGTTTGTCCTTATACCGGATCGTGACGGCGATCTGCCGCTGCATTGGCGAAACTCCAACGGCCGTCGACACACCGTCTCTAATGGCGTTAGCATCTTCAATAGTAAGTTCCTTCCGTTGGCGTTCTTCTTGGCCGGGCGGCTTGCCAAAGCTGGGGTCAAACTTTGAGATAAAGATCGTATTCGAACCGAGCGATTCGATCTGATCTGAAAACGAACGATTCAGTCCCTGAATGATCGAGACCATTGCGAGGATAGTCACGACACCGACCGTAACTCCGAGGATCGTGAGCGACGAGCGCAATTTATTCGTCCGCAGCGTGTCAAACGCCATTCTCGCAGATTCTTTAAATACGGTTCGCGTCATACTATTCGTTCCGCATCGCCTCTATCGGGTCCAGTTTTGCGGCTCGCATGGCGGGATACATTCCACTCACTATGCCGACCACAAGAGAAACCCCGACCCCCATTACAGCTGACTGAAGCTGGATAGACACAGGGAATCCCATCGCAAATGACAACAGATACGCTAGCCCATAACCGACTATCACGCCGATCGCGCCACCCACAGCGGTAACAGTCACGGCCTCGATCATGAACTGCTGTAAAATGTCACGCTGCCGTGCGCCGACCGCTTTTCTCAACCCGATTTCCTTGGTTCGCTCGGTGACCGAAACGAGCATTATGTTCATTACCACAATGCCGCCGACAACAAGTGAGACCGCAGCGACCGCGATGGTTGCCGCATAAATGCCCGACGTTGCATTTTTGTAGATCGAGAGAAAGGCGTCCTGCGATTCGACCGAAAACCCGTCGTCATCATCGCCGAACGATTTGCCCCGGCGGTTCCGCATGATCGCCCGTACCTCATCTTTGGCTGTTTCAAAGGTCGATGAATCTTCAACCTGAACATGGATCGTTATGGAATTTCGGGACCCAAACATCCGCTGCCCGGCCTCAAAAGGAACATATACAAAGTTGTCCCGGGAAAAGCCCAAGACTTTGCCAAACGGATCAGCCACTCCGATCACCGTAAATGGAATTCCGTCAACGCGGATCACTTCGCCTATGACAGAATCCGCCGGGCGCCCGTTAAAAACATTTTCCAAAAGATCGGCGCCGACAACGCAAATATCACGTCCTCCAACGCCCTCCTGATCGGTCCAACGTCTGCCCGCCTGAATTGTCGTGTTCTCGATGTCGAACATCACCGGCGTCAACCCGCGAACACTCACGCCTTCGGATTTATTTTCTTCGAACTTGATCAAACCCGAGCCGTTTACGGCCATACCGACGCGGTCGCAAGATTGACAAACACGCTGGATCACTGCTGAATCATCTTTTGTGACATCCTTTCGTTTATTGAATTTAATGAGGTCTTCGCGCGAAGTAATAACCAGCGGCCGTTTTGCGACACTAAAAACTGTAGAGCCTTGCGAAGAGAACGCCGTCGCAACCGTTTTATCGAGGCCGCTGATGATCGTGATCACGGCGATCACCGAAGTAACGCCGACGATCACTCCAAGCAGTGTCAAAAAGGTTCGCAGCTTATTTGTGCGCAGACTCAAAAGGGCAAGGCGGAATGATTCTAGAAAAATTCGGAATGTTGTGACAATGCCCATCTGTCATTTGATTATACTGAATTTAGAAGATAAGTCCGTGTCAAAGATCACTGGTGAAAAAGTCTTCCGCAAAGTGACTAGGCAGCTGTGGGACACGTTTTAGCAGCACTCCCTGAAAAGTACAAAAAGGCACGAAAAGTGATCCTACTTTCGTGCCTTTCTTGTATTCGTTTGAATGCGGTAAATTACGAAGGGAGTTTGAGGCGGTCGCCAGCCTTGAAAAGGGCGAACCCAAGGACGCAAGAAAACACCACTGCGAAATAGAATCCAAACAAGCTGCCGATCGCTTTAGCGGGGAGGTTGCCGACGCCGGGCATGTCGAACGCGAAGAAGACAACGCCGAGAATACCGGAGATGATGCCGGACATTATTACAATCACGAATCCCATTAACAGGATCTTGGCGTAATCGAGGCCGAGCCGCTTGATGGTGTCGAGGCCGACGAGAGGATTGACTGTCGCCGAAAATGATTGTGTGTAGCCTGCGACCGCGCACGCCGCAGGGAAGTAGAACAGGCCCCATATCAAGCACACGCCGCCGACAAGCAAAAAGATCACGCCGTAACCGATGATCCTAGACCAAAGCTCTGATCGCTCCTTTGCGATCGTGTCGGGAGCTTTACCGACAGCGGCCTCAAGCTGGGCCTTTCGCGTCTGTTGGATCAGTTCATTTGCCCGCATTACAGCGGCTTCACTCTCGTCGATGCCAGGGTTGGCTTCATTGGGTGAAGAATTTAACGAAGCGTCTTTCTGAGGTTCCGAGGCAAGCTTTTGTTTTCGTATGAATTCTTCAGCCTCGGGAGCAATGGACTGGGGCTGCTGCGGTGCAAGCTGTGAATCGTATGAATATGCTTCCGACTCCTCTTTTTCCATTTGCTCGATACGTCGTTTTTGTGCTTCTCTTGTACGATTGAGCAGTTCGCTGACCACCTGGCTCTGCTGCGTTGCCTTGGCCGCATAAGGAAGCTCTGGGGCAACGGTTTGCGCGGCATCGGACTGAAAGCTGTTCATTTCACTGGTAACCGAGTTCGTTATGAAAAAAAACGCCACGATCATCAAAAGCAGCAGTGGCCCGAAAGAAGAAACATACACTCCAATACTAAGGAAGAAAGGCTGAACGACATCGTCCCAAATTGAAAAGTCGTCAAATGACGGCATGAAATTTTCACCTATTTTGCCCTGTGCAAAATTCTCGACAGTGTTAGAAAGAACACCGAAAATGAGTGTGTTGGCAAGCATATAACTGCCCAAAGCGGCACCCATCATAAAAATTCCGCCGAACCCCATTGCTCCTTGTCCCAATGTGCAAAACATATACATAATCGCACCAAGGATGAGGCTGGTCCTGAACTTGAGAGGATAGGTTAGGGCTTTGATAAAGTCGCTAAAGCCGAATCCCTGACCCATCGCAGCAGATTGATTTACAGCCTCGACACGAGCCGCTTCGACCGTTGCAAGCGATTCGCACATCGCACCGCAGTACGGGCATATCTTTACTGTGCCGCCGTATGATTTGGGACAGGTCTTGCAGAAATTACTAAAGCACGTGCCGCATTGATAGGCCGCCGGCATATCGTCGTGCATCACACAGGCTGGTTCAGCATTAGGAGTTACGTCAACTACTGCTGCTGGCTGTGATTGAGCAGACGATGAATCGTTAACGCGATTTGAATTTTGCTGGCCCGGAACTACGGGCGGTCCGAGTTTTGTTAATGTGATGACAGGCTTCGCAGGCTGGTCACCTTCCTTCGCATTGAATACTGCCAACAGCGACGGAACTTTCCCGGCCTCGATCCAACGCAAATTGCCTTTGCGAACACGATCCATCCTGAGCAGGTCGCCTCGATCGATCAAGGCAGTCATTTCCTCGAAATTTGTGTCGTATATCTGGCCGTTAGACTCGATCTGCCAAGTTTCCTGTTGCTGCTCAATGCTCATATCTTTAAGCCACCAATTGGGCGGAAATTTTTGATTGATCCTCGGCCGCACGTTTTTCGGCCATCTGGCGGACGATACCGTTCGCGACCTCGCCGGC
>CAZGSC010000160.1:0-7457 GCA_964528325.1 uncultured Chloracidobacterium sp.
CTACTGCTGCGATAATGGCAGCCGAAAGTCCGTATTCCAAAACGGTAAGCATATAAGCCGCAATGCCGCCCACAAACCCGAGAACAGAACCGACCGAAAGATCTATGTTGCCCGAAATTATGACCATTAACATTCCGACCGCAATGATCGCCGTCACCGACATTTGAGTCATTAAATTGGCCAGATTTCTTGGAGTCAAAAAGATCGAATCGGTCGCCCAATGAAAATACAACCAGATAACGCCTAATATGGCGATCATGATGTATGCCCGCAGCGCCGATTTTGTGATGCGTGATCTGTTCGCTTCGTCCATTTGTTTAGCTATTACGCGTCGCGGCCGCCATTACTTTTTCTGGAGTTGCTTCTGCTCTTGTGAATTCACCTGTAAGTTTGCCTTCGTGCAAAACGATCACACGATCTGACAAACCGAGCACCTCAGATAACTCAGACGAAACAAGCACGATCGCCAATCCCTCTTTGGCAAGTTTATTTATCTCAACGTAAATTTCTTGTTTCGCACCAACATCAATTCCGCGTGTTGGTTCGTCGAGAAACAATATTTTTGGCTTTGTAAGCAGCCATTTTCCAAGTACGACCTTTTGCTGATTTCCGCCAGAGAGTGTCCCGGTCCTTGTCAATGGGGAACTTGCTTTGATACGAAGCGATCGTATCGACGCGGTCGCTGCCATGTTTTCGCGCAGCCTGTTTGTAAGAAATCTACCGGATATTGAAATCATTCCGGCAAGCGTTAAATTATTAAGGATCGATTGTTCAAGAATAAGGCCGTAACGCTTTCGATCCTCGGTCACAAAACCGATCCCGTTGTCGATCGCGTCGGCGGGTGAATTGATCGTCACCGGTTTTCCATCGACTTCTATCTCGCAGAAATATTTACTTTGCCACGCACCAAACACCGCCATCAAAAGCTCTGTGCGGCCCGCGCCCATCAAGCCTGCGATACCAAGCACTTCACCTTTTCTTACAGCAAACGAAACATTGTCCACAACCCTTCTGTCTTCAGCAGAATGAACTGTGAGATTTTTGACCTTACATGCGGTAGTTCCAAGTTCGTGTGTCGCAGCAGGAAAAACATCTTCGACCTCACGTCCGACCATTGCCGCGATGACCTTGTTCTTGTCCGTTTCAGACGCAGCGTATGTTGCTGCAGTCTTGCCATCGCGAAGCACGGTTATGCGGTCACTCATTTGAAAGACCTCTTCGAGCTTGTGTGAGATATAGATCATGCCGACGCCGCGCGCGAGCAGCTTTTTCAAAATTGCAAAAAGTGCCTCAACCTCAGATTCCGGAAGTGCTGCAGTGGGCTCGTCCAAAACGAGTATTTTCGCATCTTGTGATAGTGCTTTTGCGATCTCGACGAGCTGTTGTTGGCCTATGCCAAGACTGCCAGCCTTAATACGCGGGTCTATCTGTAAATTAACGTCACTTAATAGTTTTGAGGCTTTATGATAGAGTTCTGACCAATTGATCACGCCAAATCTGGAAGGTTCACGCCCAAGGAAAATATTCTCACCAACCGTCAATTCTTTTACGAGAGACAATTCCTGAAAAATTATCGCAATGCCCGCATTTTCCGAATCGCGAACTCCACGAAACTGTCTGTTCTCGTTTTCAACCAAGATATCGCCGCTGAATGTTCCTGCAGGATAAACACCCGACAACACCTTCATCAACGTCGATTTCCCCGCACCGTTCTCTCCGACCAGAGCATGAAACTCACCTGCGTTAAGTCCAAAACTTACGCCGTCAAGTGCCTTGACGCCGGGAAACTCCTTGACGATATTTCTCATTTCAAGAAGAGGCATAAATCTTTCGTGGCTGTTCATCGCCGATTTTACACGGTTGTTTTGTAATTCCAAAACAGCAGCAGCGGCAGAGTTTTTACCTCGCTATGCGATGATCTATACTTTCAAATATATGTCAGACCCAGTCTCCATTGAATCCATTTTGAATGAACATCGCCTATTTCCCCCACCAACGGGTTTTGCGGCAAATGCTCACATAAAAAGTTTTGATGAATATGAGCAACTGTACGCAGAGGCGGCAGAAGATCCGGAACGTTTTTGGGAAAAACAAGCCGAAAAGCTTCATTGGTTTAAGAAATGGGACATTGTTCTCGAATGGAACCTACCGCACGCAAAATGGTTTGTTGGAGGCAAGCTTAATATCTCGTACAACTGCCTTGACCGTCATTTGAATACTTGGCAGAAAAATAAGGCCGCCTTTATCTGGGAGGGCGAACCTGGCGAACAGCGGACATTGACCTATTTGCAATTGCACCGCGAGGTCTGCCGATTTGCAAATGTTCTAAAAAAACTTGGAGTTCAAACAGGTGACCGCGTAGCCCTTTATATGCCGCTTGTGCCTGAGCTTGCGATCGCAATGCTCGCCTGCGCGCGTATCGGCGCGACTCATACAGTGATCTTTGGCGGATTTTCGGCTGATGCTATCCGCGACCGCGTTAACGATTGTGAATGCAAGGTTATCGTTACCGCGGATGGTGCATACAGGCGCGGATCTGAGATCAAACTGAAAGAGATCGTCGACGATGCCGCCGCACAATGTCACGGCGTTGAGAATGTAGTGGTTTATCGGCGAACAGGTTCAAAGATCGCAATGAAAGCGGGCCGTGACCATTGGTGGCACGAGATCATCGAAACGGTTGATGCGGAATGTGCCGCTGTAGAACTCGATTCCGAACATCCGCTCTTCATACTCTACACTTCCGGCACTACCGGTAAACCTAAAGGTATTCTTCATACGACCGGCGGTTACCTAACCCAGACTGCATACACCGCGAAAATGGTATTCGACCTGAAGGACGAAGACGTCTATTGGTGTACGGCTGATGTTGGCTGGGTAACCGGGCATAGTTATGTTGTGTACGGGCCGCTTGCGAACGGCGCGACCGTCTTTATGTATGAAGGCGCGCCAAACTTTCCTGACTTTGATCGCTTTTGGGACATTATTGAACGGCATCGTATTACGATCTTCTATACCGCGCCGACGGCGATCCGCGCCTTCATTAAATGGGGAGAACAGTATCCGCTCAAACACGATCTTTCATCGATCAGGCTTTTGGGAACAGTCGGCGAACCGATCAATCCGGAAGCTTGGATGTGGTATCACGAGATCATCGGCAAGGGACGCTGTCCGATAGTCGATACGTGGTGGCAGACCGAAACCGGTGCGATCATGATCTCACCATTACCGGGAGCAACGCCGACGGTGCCCGGAACGGCCACGCGGCCAATTCCCGGAATTATCCTTGATGTAGTAACGAAAGCTGGAAAATCGGTCGGCGTGAATGAAGGCGGCTATCTTGTTGCACGCCATCCTTGGCCGTCAATGCTTCGCACATTATGGGGCGATGACGAACGCTACAGGCAGGCGTACTGGTCCGAGATCCCTGGCTTCTATTTTGCCGGTGACGGCGCCCGACGCGACGAGCATGGTTACTTTTGGATAATGGGCCGCGTCGATGACGTAATAAATGTCAGCGGCCATCGCCTTGGAACAGCCGAAATAGAATCTGCGTTGGTCTCTCACGAAACTGTCGCGGAAGCAGCTGTCGTGGGCCGTCCCGACGAGTTAAAGGGACAGGCGATCTCGGCCTTTGTTACGCTTGAAGGCGGACGAGTTGGCAATGAAGAACTTAAAGACACGCTGCGAGCTCATGTAGCAAAAGAGATAGGAGCGTTGGCAAAACCGGACGACATTCGCTTTACGGATTCGCTTCCGAAAACGCGCTCGGGCAAGATCATGCGCCGCCTTCTTCGCGAGCTTGCCTCAAGCGGAACTGTCGCCGGCGATATTACTACGCTCGAGGACCTTTCGATACTGGAGAAACTTCGCGAGGATGAGGAATAATGGCAAACGATATTTTAGAAACAGCAACACTTGCAGCGGGATGTTTTTGGTGCGTAGAAGCGATCTTTGATGACCTTAAGGGTGTCGAAGACGTTGTATCCGGTTACTCCGGCGGGCATACTGAAGATCCTACCTATCAACAGGTCTGTTCTGAAACGACAGGTCATGCTGAGGTCGTACAGATAAAATTTGATCCTCTCATCCTTTCATTTGCCGACCTGTTACGGATCTATTTCACGGTTCACGACCCAACACAGCTCAATCGACAAGGGAACGACATAGGAACATCCTACCGTTCGGCGATCTTTTATCACTCAGACGAACAACGTCGTATCGCTGAGGAGGTCATTGCCGAGATCACAGCAGAGGCGATCTATGACCGGCCAATTGTTACGGAGGTAACGCCGTTCGATAAATTCTGGCCGGCTGAAGGCTATCATCAGGAATATTTCGCAAATAATCCTACTCAGCCATATTGTGCAGCCGTTGTTGCCCCAAAGGTCGCCAAATTTCGCCAGAAATTCCTTTCGAGGCTTAAATAACAGGCCCAGAAATGTTAAAAATTGTTTGACAGCCATCCTTTTGTGATGTATCTTTTCAACTAGGATGTGCAGATTCTCCTGTGTCTGCACTGTTACTCCACGAACCGCGCTCCATCCATATTCAACCTGTCCTGAGATCCTTTTGAGAATTTCTTAAATAGATCCGGATCTATTACCATATGAAATCGTATACCCTGTTGGCTCGCTACCGAGCATTTGCTTTTCTGGCATTGACTGTATTGGCGCTTTTCGCAGTCGCATTTTCTAAGGACTTTCGCTCTAGCGCCGAGGAGCCCAGCTTTGCCGAACTTATGTCCGGCTTTGGCAGCACTCCGACACCGGAACCGTCGGTCCTCGATCTCGTATTGGCCGGCAACATTTCGGGCCGGGTCTTTCAGGATTTCAATGGCAATGGAACATATGACACAACAGCAGGGCTGAATTCGATCGATGTCGGCATCGCAGCAGTTACAGTAAGTGCGTTCGACTCCGCCGGCGCTGCCCAAGGTACCACGACAACTGCAGCTGACGGCACTTACCTGCTTGCAGCCACCGGCACGGGCCCATACCGTATCGAATTCACTACCCTTCCTACCGGATATACTCCTTCGGCACGCAGCACTGATTCGGTGCTTGGCGGCACTGCAACAGACGCAGGTTCGACGGTTCAATATGTCAATAATGTAAATACTTCGAACGTTAACCTGGCGCTGACTCGCCCTGAAGAGTATTGTCAGACCAACCCAACTCTTGTCACATCACGATATGCTCAGGGCGCATCAAACGGAACCTATGCAGCCAATGCAGTCCTCTACGATTTCCCCTACAATTCTGGAACGACTTACACAGACACAACAGTAGCAAATTACGATAGTCCACTGACCCATTCACTTACCACTACTGCGGCAACTGTCGGTACGATCTACTCTCTCGCTTACAATTCATCGACCAACCGTCTCTACGCAGCATCGTATTTCAAACGTCACTCAGGCTTCGGCCCGGGTGCAGACGGCACATTGAACACAACTGATGATCCGGGTGCTATCTATGTCGTAAATCCGTCAAATAGCGCGGTTACAAGTGTCTTCACCCTTCCAAATGCGACGACCAATAATCACGACACTACTGATTACGCAGCAGACAATAACGATACCGGCTGGAACGGGGTCGGCAAAAGCAGTATTGGCGGTATGGACATCGCTGACGACAATAGCCGCCTTTTCGTAATGAACCTGCAGGACCGCAGCCTTTATGCTTTGAACCCAACGACTGGTGCAAGCCTCGGCAACAGCGTGTCAGTAACAACTCTTACACTGCCGACTCCGCTAGGTTCCGCTACAAACTGTTCAGGAGCAACAGGCAATACGAACAAACGTCCCTTCGCTGTCAAATACTATCGAGGCAGCGTATACATCGGTGTCGTGTGCACAGCCGAAACAACTCAGAACGCAGCCAATCTTTACGCTTACGTATTCCAGGTCAATCCAACCACACTTGCTATCACGGCAACACCGGTATTCAGCACTCAGCTAAATTATGCCCGCGGTCTTGCCGATCCGGGTCAGGCAGCCGAATGGCGTCCGTGGATAACAACCATTCAGGCAGACTTTGCGTTTCCGCAGCCTATGTTTACAAGCCTTGAGTTCGAGAATGGCAATATGATCCTCGGCTTGCGAGACCGCACAGGTGATTCTGCGCTCGATGCGGGCCCTGATGCTAAAAGAACCGCCGGCGATACTATTCGTGCATGTGGCAGCTTTGGCTCATGGACACTCGAAAGCAACGGCCGCTGTGGAGGAACCGGAACTGCTCCTCAGGGCACCGGCCAGGGCCCGGGCAACGGCGAATTCTATCACAACGACGATTTTTGTACGGCTCCGAATAACGGCAACTACCACGACGAAGTTGCGTGGGGCGCTCTTATGTATCTGCCGGGGCGCCAACACGTCATTACAACACTACTTGATCCCATCAACCGCCAGATATCAAACGGTGCAACCTTTGATGGTGGATTGCGCTACTTCAACAACAATACCGGAAGTGCGGATCGAGCTTATCGTATCTACAACGGTCTCGGCGGCGTAGGCCAACCTGATTTTGGTAAAGCAAACGGCCTTGGAGGCCTCTCGGCTTTTTGTTCAGCAGCACCGATCGAGATAGGCAATCGAGTTTGGCGCGACCTTAACAATAACGGTGTTCAAGATCCGGATGAAAGCGGGATCGCCAACGTCACGGTTCGTCTATACCAAGGCTCCACGTTGGTAGGAACAGCGGTAACGGATGCTAACGGCGAATATTATTTTGTTTCGAGTACCGTTGTCGATCCGAATACAACCGATAACATCGGACAGGTTAACGGCGGCATCCTTACTAACACTTCTTATCAAATTCGGCTTGACCTCCCGGCTAACTACACTTCCGGGAATCCTCTATCCGGCTTAATATTGACAACGGCCAACCAAACATCACAGCTCGGCAACGATGACGCATCCGATTCCGACGCTGCCAACGTAACGAATCCGTCAGGCTCACCTGCCGGCACATTTCCGGTTATCAGCCTGACAACCGGTAGTGCAGGGGCTAACGATCACACTTTCGATACAGGATTCGGTACTGCGCCTACACCAACGTCCACGGCTACTTTCACACCAACTCCGTCAAACACGCCTACCAACACACCCACAAATACCGCGACGGCTACAGCTACGTTTACACCTACACCGACGTCAACGAATACCTTTACGCCAACGGCGACAAACACAGCGACAGCGACTGCTACATTTACGCCGACGCCTACGGCAACTGAGACGTTCACGCCAACAGCTACAGCTACGGAAACGTTTACTCCGACAGCTACAGCTACAGAGACGTTCACGCCAACGGCTACAGCTACGGAAACGTTTACTCCGACAGCTACAGCTACAGAGACGTTCACGCCTACGGCTACGGCAACGGAGACGTTCACTCCAACTGCAACAGCTACGGAAACGTTCACGCCGACAGCTACAGCGACCGAGACGTTCACGC
>CAZGSC010000161.1:0-7302 GCA_964528325.1 uncultured Chloracidobacterium sp.
CGCTCATTAGATAATGAACTATTATTGTTTTTCCTTCGCTCAAGTCAAACAGGATGTGCTTTCCTCGGCGATGGACAAAATTGATCGCGACTTTACGAAGCTTGTTCGAAAATTTGACGAGTGATGTGTCAGGGGCGAGTCGCGGACGAAGAAGTTTCGCAGATACAATTGTGCGGCCTTTGACAAGAGAGTTGAGCGATCGCGATATAAGTTCGACTTCAGGTAATTCAGGCATCGTAGGGATTACTTAGACCTTAGTGTAATCCGTTAGGGTGCTTTTGTCTCCTATGACCGAGCCTTCCCCTACGATCGCATTCCGGCCGATATGACAACTGCGGCCGATGACAGCATTACGGATCTCCGCCGCACTCGATATGCGTGTATGCGACCATATTACGGAATTTTCCACTACGGCCTTTTCTTCGATATGAACACCGGATCCGATCACAGAATTAACAACACGGGCGCCGGACTTAACAATACAATCGTTACCTAGAACCGATAGTTTATCGATCTCGGCACGTGTTGCCACGTCGTCATAGACTTCGCCTTTCTCGATCTCGAAACCACCGATCTTTCCGCTCAAAAAATCATGATGAGCAGCGAGATAGCTTGTCGGCGTTCCTATGTCACGCCAATATTCAGTCGTCATTTCATAGCCGAAAAACGGCATCTCGCGTTTTAAAATATCCGGGAAAACATCATATTCGAAAGATTTGTTCGCATCGGCGGCGATAATATCGAGAATTTGCGGTTCGAGAACGTAGATACCGGCATTTATTGTGTTTATCTGCAGTTCGGCGAGTTCGTCCGGCTGAGGCTTTTCGACAAAACGCCTCACGTTCTTGTTCTCATCAATTTTGATAAGTCCATAGCGAGTAGGATCTTCGACAGCCGCCAGTGCGAGGGTCGCTGCTGCCGATCTGGAATTGTGAAAATCAAGCAGCTTGCCAATGTCGAGATCGGTCAGAATGTCGCCGTTAAAAACGACCGTGGTTTCACGAATAGCATTTGCAGCGAACTTATACGCTCCACCTGTTCCCATCGGTGACGGCTCTGTCACATAACGAAGATTTACCCCAAGATCTGCTCCGCTGCCTAAAAGATGCTCGATCTTGTCGGGTTGATAGCTCAGGGACAAAGTAATGTCTGTAATGCCCGCTTTTCGCAGAACCTCGATCTGAAATAGCAAAAAAGGGCGATTTATGAGCGGAACGATCGGTTTTGGTGTGTAAACGGTAAGCGGCCTGAGTCTTGTGCCTTTACCGCCTGCGAGAATTAATGCATGCATATCTGAAACCAATAATGAGCCTAAAGAAATGCAGCGCAAAAATCAAAGTCAATATTTCAGGAGGGATGTTTAACAATACCTAAAAATATTAAAATATATTGACACTCTAATTTATGGCGTGTTAAATTTAGTGTTACAGGTTCGTTCAAAGACTAAACCTGTACATTCATTTGTAAAATCCTGCTTTTTGGCGTGTCTGGTTGTTCCCGAACCAAGTTCTGTTGTCAGAAAAAAAATGAGTTTCGATAAAACAAAGGCGATGCGAAACGCGGAGCGTTATGTCGCGCAAGGCAAAATACGCTCAGCAATCTCTGAATACCGTTCCGTCGTTGAGCATGATCCTCGCGATATTGCGACGCTGAATATGCTTGGCGATCTTCACGCTAAAACGTCGGATAAGCGCGAAGCTGTCGAATGTTATCTTCAGGTTGCGGAACACTATAACAAGCAGGGCTTCGCTCAAAAAGCCATCGCAATGTACAACAAAGTTTCCCGGATACAGCCCAATTCCATCGAGGTTTTGGTGAAACTGGCGGAACTGCATAAAGGAAAAGGAGCACTTTCGGAAGCAAAGGCTCACTACACCGCACTGGCCGAGCATTATCAAAAAAATGGACGGCGGCTGGAAGCTCTGGCAATGTGGAAACAGATCGCGCTTCTTGATCCGAACAACACCGAAGTGTGCATGAGCCTCGCTGATTCATATGTCAGGGAGAATCAAAAGGAAGATGCGGTCGAAGCATATGCGGAAGCCGGCGCCCGATTTAGCCGACAGGGTAGGAACGAAGACGCGATCCGGGCATTGATGAAGGGCTTCGATATTAAATCGACGGATCTAAGAATTCTCAGCGGCCTGGTGAAAGCGCAAACGGCCTTGGGACGCGCAGGTAAGGCGTCGTCGCTTCTTGAGGAAATTCTTGAAAATGAGCCATACAATCGCGATGTGCTCTATCTTTTGATCGAGTGTTGTATTGACTCCCAAAATGCCGTTGGTGCCGAGAAGGCTGTCATAAGACTTGTAGAGATCGAACCGGCCAATTATCCGAAGTTCCTTGATCTGATCAGGATCTACCTGAATGTGAACGATCCGGAATCTGCTGCGCGCATTCTGACAATGAGCAGCGAATATCTACTGGCCGGAGGCCAATCCGACGAGTGTTGTAAATGGATAAATGAGATCCTCGAGCGCGATCCGGCGCAGCTTACGGGATTGAGACTGTTGGTCCGCTACAATTCCTGGCTTAACGACGAGAATGGTTTCCGTCTGGCACTTGAAAGGCTTTACACTGCTGCAGCCTCAAAAGAAGCGGTCGAAGATGAGCGATTTGCCCTCGCTCAATTGGTTGTCATTTTGCCGCACGAGATTCGTTTTCGAGATCGGTTGAACGAGATCAATACTAAGTACGGTTATGAAGATACTCCGATCGACGAAGAACTTCTAAAGGCGCAATTTGCAAAAGTCGAAGACGAAGGCGTCGAGATCGAATTGAACAACGGCGACAAAACTAAGCTCAATGGCCACAAACGAGGCTCCAAACGATCAAAGTCCGGGGAATCCGAAAACAGCGATGAGATCATGGACGCCGAGATAATTGAAGAACCGGCGGAAAAAGCAAAGAACGGAAAGCGTCGTAAAGATAAAAAAGAAAAACAGGTCGAGCTGTCGCATTCTGATGAGCAAAAGGTCCAAAAAGAGCTCGAAAGCATCACTTTCTATATTGAGAACGATTACAACGAACTTGCCGAAAAGGCATTGAGTGAGCTAACTAAAGAATTTGGTGACCGCGAAGAATTTGCCGCTCTCCGCAACCGCATCGGGGCCGTAGTCGAAACCGAAGGTTCAGATCAGATGCCTGCCGATGAAATTAGTGAAGAAGCAGCTAGCCAAGAGGTCGTCGCCAACACGATCGGCGTCAACGAGATCCGTACCGAATTTGGTATCGAGAGTGTCGAAGAGTCGGGTGATGCCGATTACGAAACTCATTATCACACCGCCGTTGCATATCAGGGAATGGGCCTGATGGAAGACGCAATACGCGAATTTCAGGATGCGATCAGCCTGACCCATCTGGACGATGGAACACGCCGGTTTTATTATTGTGCAAATCTGCTCGGTCATTGCTTCATGCAAAATGGAATGCCGAATCATGCGGTCACTTGGTTTAACCGTGCGCTCGAAACAACCGAGATCTCAGACGAAGAGCAGTACGGACTTTGGTACGAACTGGCTGCGGCATACGAGGCCAATGGCGAGGAAGAGAAAGCCGCAATGTACTTCGAAATGGTTTACGCCGAAAATCTCGATTTCCGTGACGTTCGTGAACGCGTCAAAAACCTCGTCGTTGCCCACTAACGGCGAAAAATCATAAGGTTTGTTAGCAAATAAAGGAAACGTTATACTCTGACGGTATGGTTGAAAGACTGACCGTCATTTTTTTGATCATCCTTTGCGTGCTGCTTGGGTTTTATCTCATTCTTGCGCCTTGGGACGCATTGTTTGGGCCTTGGGGACAAAACTATCTGCTTGTTTATCTGACCGACAAGACCGGAGCCCCGATCATCTCGAAGGTGGTCGCGTCGAACTGGTTTCGCGGCGGCATCACAGGCCTCGGCGTCCTCAACCTGATCATCGCGGTTTGGGAAGCGGCCCATTTTGACCAAAGCGTAAAAATGCTGCAAGGCGGCGAGACAAAGCGGTGAGCCTTTCTCTAGACGCCCCGATCATCTACCTGATAACAACCGGCGAGGCTGATGCCGCAAACTTTGAAGAAAAGTGCGGCGAAATATTGGACGTAATTCGCTTGGCCGTCGAAGAGGAAGTTTCGCTCATTCAGATCCGAGAAAAAGCTTTGCCGGCGAGATTGTTATTTGATCTGACTGCCAAAGCTGCCGATGTTGCTCGTGGTTCGGCAACGCGTCTGCTGGTGAATGATCGAGCCGACATTGCTCTGGCCGCCGGAGCCGACGGCGTCCATCTTGCGGCTGATTCGCTTGCGGTCGATGTTATTCGCAAAAATTTTCCGAAGAACTTTATCATCGGAGCATCGACACATTCGCTCGAAGAAGCGGCCACAGCATCCGAGGCCGACGCTGACTTTGCCGTATTCGGATCTGTGTTTGAAACTCTCGGAAAAGGACAACCAAAAGGTATCACGATGTTGTCAGAAGTTTGTGATAGGCTGCCGGCATTTCCGGTACTGGCTCTCGGCGGAATAGATGAAGGCAATGTTACTGCAATTTTAGAAGCCGGAGCAGCAGGCTTTGCCGCAATTCGAGCATTGAACGATCGCGAGTCGCTGCGGTCAATATGTCGACAGATCAGGAAATGAAAGAAGTTGTGACACAGCCAGTTTGCTTGACGATCGCGGGACTTGATCCGTCGGGCGGAGCAGGCATTATTGCGGACATAAAGACGTTTGCGGCGTTCGGATGTTTTGCGGCGGCGGCTGTTTCTTCTGTTACCTTTCAAAATACGACCGGCGTTTTTGGAGCAGTACATCAGACCGCAGATTCTGTCCGCAGGCAAGTCGAGCCAGTGTTGGATGATTATGATGTTGCCGCGTTAAAGACCGGAATGTTGCCCACAAGCGAGATCATCGAAGAAGTTGCGAATATCATCGACGAACGCGGTCTTAAGAATATAGTCGTCGATCCTGTCGTGCGTTCGACATCGGGCTTTGATCTTATTGATGACGCTGCTTTGGCAGGACTGATCGAAAAACTGTTTCCGCTCGCCGATCTGATAACGCCGAATATTCCCGAGGCGGAAAGGATCTCACGCATGAAGATCGCATCGCCAGACGACATTCATAAAGCAGCCGAAAGAATGAGATCGTTAGGCGCTAAGAATGTGCTTATAAAAGGCGGACACGTTCTGAATGCTGAATGCGGAATTCGGAATGCGGAGTTGGAAAATAGAAAGGCGACAGATCATTTATTTACGGGTGATGGAGTTCAGTTGTTTGAAGCCGAATTTATAGAAACTACTGCCATTCATGGCACCGGCTGCACTTTGGCTGCGGCGATCACAGCGAATCTTGCATTGGGAATTGCTCTGGCAGAATCAGTTAGGATCGCGAAAGACTTTGTTACCGAGGCGATAAGGACCGCACCGAATCTCGGGAAGGGAAATTCGCCGATCAATATTTGATCATTTGGCAGGAGTGAGAATGCTCGGAGTCACATATGTCACGCCAAAGATGACGCCCGAACGCGGGCTGAATTTGGTCAAGCCGATAGCTGCTGCGGTATCAAATCTAAGGCCCGATGCCTTGATCTGAGTTCCGATGCGAAACTGGCCGATGCTCTCGGTGCCAAGCGGTGCGTCTCCGCCGCGAGTGTTCATGCGGCCGTTTACTTCGCCGAGCACGTTTACTCTGTCGGTTACGCGGTAAATTCCGGCGAGTCCATATAGAAAAACATCGTTCTGTGTAAACCGTTCGAGCGGAGCGGTCATTATGCCCAGACCCAGGTTGCCGAAGGCGTTAAATCTCGGTGTTCTGCCTCTAACGCTGCCAAATTTTTTCTGCAGCAGAATCTTGGTAAAAATGTTGATCTGATTGGTGCCTATACCGAGAGCCTGATTTGTGTTGGGCATTTGATAGCCGAACTTCAGGCCGATAGCGGGCATCGATCTGCTCTCGTTTCTGAGCTTGATCTTTGCTGAGATCGTGAAATCGTCAAAGTCATTTGTCGAGTTTCCGGTGAACGACAGCGGAACTGCCGAAGGGCCGCGGGAATTGATCGCCACATAATTCTGCAGTGATCCTTCGATCTGGATCTCAACATTTGACGCAAGGCCCGTGCGGACGCGGATGTCGCCAACACGTGTAAGATCGCCGGTAATACCCGAAAGCGGGAATTTAGCATCCTGATAAAAATCAACACCCGCAGCGAAATCGAAGGCTCCGGCAGGCGTGATGTCAACATCATCAGTTAGAAGAGGCCGCTGCTGAGCGTACAGTGATGCCGCCGCAAGGACAATAATTAGGAAAACTGACAGGCGCATCATGAGACCAATTCTTGCACTAAAGCTAAACTTTGTAAATCATAACGGGTTGGATTTGCACATCGATTGCTAAACTTGCAAAATTATTCAGGCGGGAATCGATGATCGCAAGAAAATTCTTGATAAGCGGGCAGGTACAGGGAGTTGGCTATCGCTATTTTGCTCAGCGTTCGTCGGCAAAGCACCAGATTCGCGGCTATGTGAGGAATCTCGAAGATGGCCGTGTCGAAGTGCTGGTTGAAGGAAATGCTAAAGCAGTCGAAGCATTCAGACAAGATCTTGCTGCAGGCCCGGCTTACTCGCGGGTTGGTCAGATCGAAGAATTGGTTCTAGAGCCAAGCAATTTATACTCATCATTTAGGATCGAAAGGTAATAACAGACAAGAATGGAAAATTTACGAAAGTTGATTCGCGAGGTGCCTGATTTTCCCAAACCGGGCATCAATTTTTATGACATTACGACGCTCTTGCTCGACCCCGAAGGGCTCGAAAGCACGATCGACGCATTAACCGAGCGGTGTCGCGGGATGAATATCGATGTGGTGCTCGGAGTTGAATCTCGCGGGTTCATATTCGCCGCTCCACTGGCTTACCAACTCGGAGCGGGTTTTATTCCGGTGCGCAAGCCGAAAAAGCTGCCGGCGGAAAAGGTCTCGATCTCGTATGATCTCGAGTACGGCCAAGACACCCTCGAAATGCACAAAGATGCGGTCGGAGCCGGCCATCGCGTGCTCATAGTCGATGACTTGCTCGCAACAGGCGGCACTGCAAGGGCGACGGTTGACCTTATCGAAAGTGTTGGAGGTACTGTAGCAGGACTGCTGTTCGTGGTCGAGCTGAATTTCCTGAACGGGCGGAACAAATTTGACGGCTACAATGTACAATCATTAATTAACTACGATTCTTGATATTTTCAATTTGGCCGGTTCCCGTAGCTCAGCAGGATAGAGCGTTCGCCTCCTAAGTGAAAGGCCGCTGGTTCGAATCCAGCCGGGAACACCAT
>CAZGSC010000162.1:0-7192 GCA_964528325.1 uncultured Chloracidobacterium sp.
CCTGATGTTATTGAAAGTCGCGGGTGCTGTCGCGTCAAAAAGTACGCTCTTGGTATCCGTTATTTGATAGATCCGCCGTTGGGCGTAATCGAAAAGAAATATCTCTGTATTGCCGTCCGTGTTGCGTGGATTTTCCGTCGCAATGTTACCTCTTGATTCAAAAACAACAAATCTGCCGTTTCCACTCATGCCGCCTGCATATGTGTCAGCCGATGAATTTGATACCTGCGCGATGACGGATTCAACCTGGGCCGGTACCGACGCAGAACAGATCAAACATACGAGTAGAAGAAGAAAACCGAGGCGAAATGTCACAAACTCCTCCAAAAAAGCGAAAAAGATAACAAAACGTACAAAAGAGCTTGAATATAAAGCCCAAAACATTAAATTTTATGCGTTCAGCGTGCGCACTGCAAGCATAAGCAAAGGAAATCCACTATTTACCGGCAAACAATTTGATGCGGACTCGAGTTGTTGTGGTTGTAAGAACAACAAATTCAGAAGTCTGCACGAAATATTCGCTTATTTTTGAAAAGTGACAAGCCGTCACTATTGTTTAGGGTCTGCAAATTTTCTTTATTTAATTTAAGATTAGGTACTTACGCGACCCATGATGAAGACGCTCAGAATAATGATCGTTGCCGGAGAGTCCTCAGGCGATACGCATGCTGCGAAGCTCGTCCGCGCAATGAAAGATGCCGATACTGAGGTTGATCTTCATTTTTTTGGAGCGGCTGGGCCAAAAATGCGGAGCGAAGGGGTTGAGGCGATCGTCGAGTCCGATGGCCTTTCGATCGTTGGTTTGGCCGAGATCGCCGTTGCGTTGCCAATTTTCCTAAAAGCGTTTAACGATCTAAAGAGATCTGCAGTGAGTCGCCGCCCGGATGTAGTGATCCTTGTCGATTTTCCGGATTTTAATCTTAAACTCGCACGAGCATTAAAAAGAAAAGGTTTTCGTATTGTTTACTACATCTCACCGCAGCTTTGGGCGTGGCGAAAATACCGACATTCCTCGGTAAAGAAAAATATCGACCTAATGCTGACGATCCTGCCTTTTGAAAAAGACTGGTATGCAAAACATGGCGTCGAAAATGTTGAGTACGTTGGCAGTCCCTTGGCACGAGAGGTCCACTCGGATGTTGATAAAGTGGCGTTTTGCCGCAGCCACGACCTTGATCCTGACAAGCCTATAATTGCGTTACTTCCCGGAAGCCGTCACAAAGAGATCGTACGCATCTTGCCTGTAATGCTTGGTGCAGCGGCTGAGATATCAAAGCAAAATAATGTGCAGTTTCTGATCGCGCTTGCTTCAGACAGAAATCGTTCAGACGTAAATAAGACCATTGATGATGCGGCCTCGATCGGCTTGGATCTTCCGACGATGTTAAAAGTGGTCGAGGCTGAGACGTACGACGCTCTGAACGCCTCGGACGCCGCCGCCGTCACAAGCGGTACCGCAACGCTCGAAGCAGGAATTATTGGCACTCCGATGGCGATCGTTTACAAGACCTCATCTCTAAATTACAAGCTCTTCGAGCCGATGATCGACGTCCCGCATTATGGATTGATAAATTTGATCGCCGAGAAGCGCGTTGCGAAGGAGCTTATTCAGGGCGATCTCACACCGCAATTATTGTCTGGCGAACTGGTGCGTCTGCTGCAACCGGATGTCAACGCCGCGATGCGGTCGGAGTTAAAGGTCGCTGCAGATAAACTCGGCCACGGCGGTGCGTCGAAACGGGCGGCAGAGGCTATTTTCAGTCTGATCGATCGAGCGTCTTCTTAATTTCTTTAACTTCGGCCTTCAGGCGTTCGAGGCCTTTGAGATGGGCATTTTGGCGCTTATATTCTTCAAGCGGCTGCACGGGTGTGCCCCACCAAACGCCTGCTCGAACGATCTTTCCCGGCAATACGCCGGCTTGAGAGCCGATTACCGCTCCGCTTTGAACTCGAGCATGATCACCCATGCCGACTTGTCCGCCGATAACACAATCATCCTCGATCACCGTGCTGCCGGATATTCCGGTTTGGGCCGCAATAACAACTCGCTTTCCGATCTGTACGTTGTGAGCGATCTGCACAAGATTGTCGATCTTTGTTCCTTCGCCAATGCGCGTCTCGCCGAGTGCTCCGCGATCGACGCAAGAATTTGCACCTATTTCAACATTGTCCTCGACCACGACAGTGCCGATCTGCGGAAACTTCACATAAGAATCGGCATCCCGAACATAACCAAAACCGTCCGCGCCGATCACGGCTCCCGCATGAAGAATGACATTGTTGCCGAGCGTACAGCCGTCTTCTACAAAAACGTTAGGATGAAGAACACAATTTTTGCCTATCTTTACACTGTCGCCAACTTTCGCGCCGGCATGCAATTGTGCGCCATCGCCGATCACACTATTGTCACCGATGCAGGTGAATGCACCGATAAATACGTCCGTGCCGATCTGCGCATTGTCTGAAATGACAGCCGATGCGTGAATTTTACTTTGTCTGGATTTTGGCGGATGCAGAACTGCGGCGATCTGTGAAAAGGCAAGTTTGGGATTTGCAACTTTGATAAACGAGAGGTCACTGCCGCCTTCGAAATCAGTGGGGACGATCAAACACGAAGCCCCCGACGAAATTTCGCCTTCAGGTTTTTCAACGAACGCTATGTCGCCCGTTCCGGCTGTTTCGAATGCCGCGACTCGGAAGATCTCAATATTGCCGTCGCCCTTAAATTCACCGCGAAGAAAATCCGCAATTTCCCCTAATTTCATCCCTTACAATGTAAATGGTTTTTAAGAAAAAGTCAGGTGGGGGCGTTACGCTCGTTCAGCCATGTTGACTGCCGATTGAAGAAATATCTCAATGCCCTCGATCTCGCAGCCTTTTGTGTCTTCCAGCCGTTTAAGCACGGAGGCTGCATCGCTGTCCAAAAAGTCGAGATCGGCGAGGTCGATGACGATCTTATTTTCGTTTTGATCGGTTAAACATATCGCCACCTTCTCGAGCAGGATCGCATCATCCAGCAGCATGTCGCCTTCGACTCGAAGGATCGTTCGATGCCGGTCAGGAAGGTCGATCTGTGTGATCTTGGTAGCCACAATTTCAAGTTAGATGCACTTGTTACGTGAAAAGACGCTTTAAGTTTCAGCACGGATAAATTTCTTAGAAACGAGAAAAACACCGATAAATATGAGCACTGCTGCCATAATGAATAAGGCTCCGATCTGTTCGTCCAAAAATATCACTGCGAGCAGAAAGCCTATCACAGGCTGCAGATAGACAAAAACCGCCACAGTAGATGCCTGGACGCGAGCGAGCGCATATGCGTTCAGCAGATAGGGGGCGGCGGTCGCTCCGATCGCAATATAGACCATAACGATCCATATAAAAGGGCTAACAGTAGATATTTCGATCGTGCTAAGCGACCATACGCCCATTGGCACGCAAAGGATCGACGCAAAGATAAACACCCACATTATCGACCGAAACACGCCGTTTCGTGTGATGACCGGTTTGGAAATAGCGACGTAAATCCCATAGGAAAGAGAGTTTAGGACTACTAGCAGGTCACCAAGCGTCGTTGCAGACGAGAACGACGCATTACGTGGATCAATTATCAGCAGTACGCCAAAGGCGGCCAATACAATTCCTGTGATCTTGACAATAGTGAGGCGTTCGGCCCCGATAATGGCCCCAACAGTCAATGCAAATACCGGTATGGTTACTGCAAGAAGGGAAGTGTTAGATGCTTTTGTGAGCGAAAGGCCTGTAATAAAGAGCAGTTGGTTAAATGTAACGCCAAAGAGGCTCAGGACGGCAAATCGCCAATAGTCACTCTTATTTGCGAGCCAAAATCGTTTGCGATATGCCTGGAATATTACAAGAGCTGCCGCCGTCAAAACGACGCGAAAGCCCACCATCGCTACAGGTGGAACCGTTTTTAGCGCAACCTTTGCAATTACCGGCAGCGAACCGAAAAACACTTGCGCCGCTATCAGCGCAATGTATGGTGATGATCGATGTCTGTCTTCGCTCACGTCAGATGAGCATCATTCCGGGCTGTTCTAGCATTTGTTTGAACGTCTGCAGGAATTTTGCGCCTGTTGCGCCGTCGATCACGCGATGATCGCAGGACATTGTGACGTGCATCATGCTGCGAATCACGATCTCGCCGTCACGAACAACCGGAGTTGGGTCGGCGCCGCCGATCGCAAGAATTCCGGCCTCTGGTGGATTAATGATAGCGGTAAATTCCTTGATGCCGAACATTCCGAGATTTGAGATCGAGAATGTTGCACCGGTGTATTCTTCGGGCTGCAGCTTTTTTGCCCGAGCCTTTACTGCAAGGGCTTTGATCTCCGCAGCTATCTCAAGGAAACCCTTCAGATTTGCGCCGCGTATGACAGGCGTGATCAAGCCATCATCGATGGCAACCGCAACGCCGATATCGGCCTGATTGTAGAAACGGATGGTCTTGTCCTGATACGAAGAGTTTGCGAACGGATGCTTGACGAGTGCCATCGCCGCGGCCTTAACGATGATATCGTTAACGCTGATCTTTTGATCTTCGCTGACAGTGGAATTGACCTGTTTGCGAAGAGCAAGCGTGGTATCCATCTCGATCTCGACAGTCAGATAAAATGTCGGTATCGGACCAATGGATTCGGCGAGGCGGCTCGCAATAACACGACGCATCTGCGAAGTCGTCTCCTGATGATAAGCCGACTGTCCAGCAACCGTCGATGGCATGAATATGGGCTGACTACTGACCGTTGACGACTTTCCGCCACTCAACAAAGCAGTTTCAATATCTCGCTTGATAATGCGGCCGTTCGGGCCGGTTCCGATGATCGATTTGAGATCGATGGCATTCTCGGCTGCCATTCGCGCGGCTATTGGCGAAACGATCAGGCGGCCGCCGCCATTAGCTTGCGGACTTTGGACCTGAGGCTGCGGATTTACAGCAGACGCCGCGGTTGGTTGAGGGGCAACGAACTTTTTCTCTTTCAATTCTTTAGAGCTATTTCCGTCGATTGGCGCAGCCGATTCTGACTTTGCGGGCGTGCTTGCTGAGGTTTCTGAAATTAGAGCTGAAATGTCTTCGCCTTTGTTTCCAATTATCGCGATCGTCTCGCCAAGCAATGCTGTTTCGCCGCCGCCTTTAAGGATCTTGAGCAATGTACCTGCCGTAAGAGCAGTCATTTCCATCGTCGCCTTGTCGGTATCAACCTCGGCAAGCGTGTCACCTGCAGCGTAACTATCGCCTTCGTTTATGACCCAACGAGCGATCTGCCCTTCTTCCATCGTGGGCGATAGTTTTGGCATTAAGAATTTTTCAGCCATAAAGATTATAATTTCCGGTTTGCAGCGATCATCCTCAAACGTTCTTCACGCGTCTTTTTACGCTCGTTGTAACCGTTTTCCTCGTAAGGCGTAAGCTTTTCGAGCCAAAGGTCTTCGAGAACTTCCAGATCTGCGGCGTAATTGTAATTCTGGACATCACGCGGCTCGACCGGTTCCAATGTTTCAAACTCAAAAGCCGCTTCTCCGCTTTCGTTCCAATCTTTTTGCAGGTCTTTGGAATGATGCAATCCCGCGTTTAGCGAAAACCTATGCCGGTTTATCTTGCCGGGAATATTTGTGCTCGAATCGACAAACAGTTTTCCGTTAACCGTATTTCTGATCTGAAACACACCCATCGGACGATGCGACAATTTATATTCGAGCTTTGCGGTTGCTTTATCCATTACAAATAGCAAACTTCTTTTACCGCAGCGACGATCTTTCCGACATCGGGCAAAGCCAACGCTTCGAGATTTTTTGCGTAAGGCATAGGGGCTTCGGCAGTCGAAATGCGTTTGATCGGGGCGTCAAGATGATCAAACGCGCGATCCATCACCTGGTACGTGATCTCTGCACCGACCGATGCAAATTCATGAGATTCCTCAGCTATCACGAGACGATTCGTTTTCTTTATCGAATTGACAATAGTGTCGATGTCGAGCGGCTTGATCGTTCGCGGGTCGATGACTTCGCAGGAAACATCGAATTCACTTTGTATCTGCTCGGCAGCCTGCAACGCCAGCGGCACAGTCATCGAGCGTGCAACGATCGTGCAGTCTTTACCTTCACGTTTTATATCGGCGACGCCAAGCGGAATCGTAAAATCTCCATCTTCGGGAACCTCGCCTTTTAGGCCGTACATTCTTTCTTGTTCTAGAAAGATGATCGGATTGTCGTCGCGAATAGCTGACTTTAACAAGCCCTTAGCATCTGCCGCCGTTGAAGGCATTACAACTTTCAAGCCTGGGAAGTTCGCATAGAAGGCTTCAAGAGCTTGTGAATGCTGTGAGGAGACCTGATACGCCGAGCCATTTGGCCCGCGGAAAACGATCGGTACTTTGAATTGCCCGCCGGACATATAAAGCATCTTCGCCGCGTGATTGATGATCTGATCGGCAGCGAGAACGGAAAAATTCCACGTCATAAACTCGATAACCGGTCTTAATCCGGCCATCGCAGCACCGACACCGACAGCCGCAAAACCAAGCTCCGTGATCGGCGTATCAACGACTCGCTTGTCGCCAAACTCGCTCCAGAGTCCACGCGTGACCTTATAAGCTCCGTCGTACTCAGCGACCTCTTCGCCCATAACGAAAACGTTTTCATCTCTTAATATTTCTTCCCGCAACGCCTGATTCAAAGCATCGCGGATTGTTAACAAAGCCATATCTAATTATGCGAATACGTGGGTCATTAGTTCGGATTCGTCTGGAAAAGGACTATCGTCCGCAAATTGCACCGCTCTTCCGACTGCCTCAACCGCTTCCTGTTCGATCTTTTCAAAATCTTTGTCGTCAAAAACTTTGGCAGCTTTCAAGCTTTCTTTGAAAAGAATGATCGGGTCGCGTTCCTGATATTTTGCGATCTCATCGCGAGTTCTGTAGTTGCCGGGATCGGACATTGAGTGGCCCATAAATCTATATGCTCGAATTTCGAGCAGCGTCGGCTCACTATCATTTCGGGCGCGTTCTATCGCCCGCAACGTTGCCTCTCGAACAGCCATTACATCCATTCCATCCACAAATTCGTTCGCCATCTCAAACGCATCTGCCTTCTTCGCTATACTGCTCGCACTCATCGCCCGTTCCTGCGAGGTTCCCATGCCGTATTGGTTGTTTTCGCAGATGTAAATGCA
>CAZGSC010000163.1:0-7143 GCA_964528325.1 uncultured Chloracidobacterium sp.
GATGGATCGCGGCAGCGGCCGTGGCGACGTACGGCATGTTCACGTTCTACGAGTTGTTGCAGCGCACCTCAGGCAGTTCGCTGGTCGCAGGCCCGTTCATGGGATTTTTGACGAATATGTTCGGCAGCCTTTAGTGGCGATCGCCTGGACACGAATGACACGAATAAATCTGAATCCGAGATTATCTACAAGGATTTATCTTACAAGGTCATCGGGTTAGCGATGCAGGTACACAACGAACTCGGCTTCGGATTTCTTGAGAAGGTTTATGGGAACGCTTTGATGGTGCATTTTAGAGAAAATGGTATCGATGCCGTGCAGCAATTCCCTGTAAGCGTTATGTTTCACGGACAAGTAGTAGGAGATTATTTCTGCGACATTCTGGTCGAAGATTCGATAATCATTGAGTTAAAGGCCCAAGATCGCATTGCCGAGATTCATAAGGTTCAGACACTGCACTACCTTCGCGCCACGAAATACAGACTTGGCTTGCTCATAAATTTTGGAAAACAAAGGTTGGAGCACGAACGCTTAGTTTTATAGAACTTCCATTCGTGCCATTCGTGTTCATTCGTGGCTAAATTCTTTTCTTGCTTTATTCCCGCCTGTCGAACAAAATAAAAGCATGACCGAATCGGAAAGTTCT
This sequence comes from uncultured Chloracidobacterium sp., assembly GCA_964528325.1. Classification (GTDB taxonomy): domain Bacteria; phylum Acidobacteriota; class Blastocatellia; order Pyrinomonadales; family Pyrinomonadaceae; genus OLB17. The sequence goes on from CAZGSC010000163.1 coordinate 647, forward strand.
GCCATCTCGAGGATGAGGTGTCGCGAAATAATGACCAAAACCGTGCGAACGGCCACGCCTGAAATGCCTGTTCGCGAAGTTGCGGCGATCATGCGTGACGGCGATATGGGCGCAGTTCCCGTAGTCGATGACGGAAGGCTCATCGGCATCGTCACCGACCGCGACATTGTTGTTCGCGTTGTTGCCGAGGGAAAAGGCACGGAAACTCTGATAAGCGATGCGATGTCGACCGAACTTTTTACCGTTGGGCCGGACGATTTTGTTTTTGAGGCGATCCGTCTGATGGGCGACAAACAGGTCCGGCGCATTCCGGTCATAAATGACAATGGCGAACTCGCCGGCATTATAGCGATGGCCGATGTTGCGCTAGAGACCGAAGACGAACGCGAGATCGCGGAAACGCTCGAAGAGATCTCAAGCGGCGCAAGTTTTTGGGGAAAGAAGTGAGTTTATTTTCTCGGTTAGCTCGGATCTTTGCATTGGCGATCGCAATCTGTGTTCCCGCTGTTGGTCAAAAGCTGCCTTCGGCCGACGCAATCGCGGCGAGCGGCGGGTTTAATGGGCAGCTTTACAGCAACGGCTCGTTGGGCTTTAATATGCTGGCACCAGGCGGTTGGAGTTTTTACACCGCGGATCAAAACAGTGCTTTGGTTGCGAGAAACCGTGAAAATGCTGCATTGAGCGGTGACGCGACGCTTAAGACCGCGGCGGCTAATACTCAGGTGCTGTTTCAGGCAATGCCGCCTTCGGTTGCAGGCCGCGAAACGAACGCGTTGTTCTCATGCGGCGTCGAGCGTCTTACAAAGAGCCTGACAGCCGAAAAATATATTGAGGCCAATAAAGGTCTGGTATTGCGTCGGCCAGGCGTTAAGGTCACAAAAGATATACATTCGATCAAACTAGGCTCCGTGAATTTCTCCGCTTTTGATGTCGAAGGCTCAACGGGCAAAGGAGTATACAGACAACGATATATTGCGACCGTTCGAAAAAATGCCGCATTGTTCTTTGTCATAACGCTTTACGACGATAAGCAGGATGCGATCGTCGAGCACAGCCTGAGGTCGATAAAGTTTAGGTAACCAATGGCCAAATCTTTAAATCGCCAATTCGAATTTATCGGTTCATCAAAGAATGTCCGTTCGGGACAGCTTTGGTATCCGGCGGCGGACGTTTATCAAACGCCGGATGGTTGGGTTGTCAAGGTTGAATTGGCAGGCGTTTCGGCTGAGGAGATCGAGATCGATGTTCAGGGCAATACGCTGTCCATAGCAGGCTGCCGCAAGGATCGCTCGTGCGTCAGCGGCGTTTCATACCAGCAGATGGAGATAACATACAGCAATTTTGAAAAGACGCTGCGGTTTCCGTCGCCTATAGAGGGCGTGGTGATCGAGCATGTGTTTGAGAACGGGCTTTTAATAATAACTTTGCGGAAAGCATGATCTTCGAACAAGGGGTAAGAACTTTATGGCCGATAAGGAAATTATAGATCCATTTGAAACCGCACGAATGAGACTGCCTGAGCAGTTTGAGATAGGTGTTTTGCCGGTGCAGAACACTACGCTGTTTCCCGAAACGGTCATTCCGCTGGCTGTCGGGCGTGAGCGCTCGACGCGCGCAGTCGAATCTTCTCTGGCAACTGAGGAAAAACTCCTTGCGTGTTTGACCACCAAATCCGATAACGTAAACGGCGACGACGCTACACCCGCAGATCTCTATAAGATCGGCACCATCGTTAACATTAAGCGAATGATGCGTAACGAAGGCGTGATGCAGTTGATCGTGCAGGGAATGGACCGGTTTGAGATATTGGAATGGACCGGCGAACAGCCTTATCTTAAGGCAAAAGTGATGGTCCTGCCGCCGCTGCACCGCGTTGATGAAGAAGAGATCGAAGCCCTGAAACGCAATATTAACGGCATGATCCAGGAAGCCCTGACGCTTATGCCTCAGGTTCCGATGGAAGTGCGGCTTGCGGCAACCACTCAGGAAAATCCGATCAATCTTGCCTATTTTTTGGCGTCTGTGCTCGATCTCGGCGTTGAGACCGAACAAAAGATGCTCGAATCGAACACCGTTGACGGCCTTTTGACGCTGACACACGCTGCTCTGGCCCGCGAACTTGAGATCATGCAGATCCGCTCAAAGATCGCCAACGAAGCCCAGCACGAGATGGACAAATCGCAGCGGGATTATGTCCTTCGGCAGCAGATGAAGGCCATTCAAAAAGAGCTTGGCGACGACGAAACAGGCGAAAAGGCCGAGGCTGAACAGCTTCGAGAGCGTCTAGAAAAGGCCGATCTGCCCGACGACGTTCGCAAAGAAGCGACCCGTGAACTGAAGCGAATGGAGCAGCTGCCGCAAGCCGCGCCGGATTATCATGTAATTCGCACCTATCTTGAATACATTCTGGAACTGCCGTGGCGAAGATCGAGCGAAGAAAAGCTCGACCTCAACGAAGCGCGTAAAATACTCGACGAAGATCATTACGGGCTTGAAGATATCAAGGAACGTATTTTGGAGTCACTTGCGGTCGTCAAGCTGCGGCCCGATTCAAAGAGCCCGATATTGCTGTTCGTTGGCCCGCCCGGAGTCGGTAAAACGTCGCTTGGGCGATCGATAGCCCGAGCGTTAGGAAGGGAATTTGATCGTATCAGTCTCGGTGGAATGCGTGATGAAGCAGAGCTTCGCGGCCATCGCCGAACTTATGTCGGTGCAATGCCGGGCCGCATCATTCAATCTCTCAGGCGTGTCGGCTTTAATAATCCTGTGATGATGCTCGACGAGGTCGATAAGCTCGGCAATGATTTTCGAGGTGATCCGGCTTCGGCGCTGCTTGAGATACTCGACCCGGCGCAAAACAACACTTTCCGTGACAATTACATCGATCTGCCGTTCGACCTTTCGAAGGTATTCTTTATTGCGACCGCAAACCAGCTTGCGCCGATACCGATGCCGCTTCGCGACAGAATGGAGATCATCGGCCTGGCCGGTTACAGCGACCGTGAGAAATTGAACATCGCAAAACAATACCTAATTCCGCGTCAGATCAAGGAAAACGGCCTTACGGATGAACAGCTTGAGATAGGCGACAGTGCTGTAAACCTTTTAACATCCAGATACACGCGTGAAGCTGGTGTGCGTCAACTCGAACGCTCGATCGGCAACTTGGCGCGCAAAGTCGCACTTAAGGTCGCTGAAGGTTTAAAAGATAAGGTCACGATCACAGCCGAAGAAGTAAAAGGCTACCTCGGGCCGCCGAGGTTTTATCCCGAAGAGGCCCGAAAAGAGCTTCCTGCAGGTGTTGCGACCGGCATGGCTTGGACCGAAATGGGAGGCGAGGTTTTGTTCATTGAGGCAACGCTTTTGCCCGGAAGCAGCGGCCTCAACCTGACCGGCCAGCTTGGCGAAGTGATGAAGGAATCAGCCCAGGCTGCACGCAGCTATTTGTGGTCGCATGCCGCCGAATTGGGCATCGATCCGCAAATGATCAAGGACAACGGTGTGCATATTCATGTTCCCGCCGGAGCGATACCAAAGGATGGCCCAAGTGCAGGTGTTACCATGGCTTCGGCGATGGCGTCGGTTTACACTGGCCGCAAAGTGCGTTCAGATACGGCGATGACAGGTGAGATAACGCTTTCGGGACTTGTCTTTCCGGTTGGCGGAATAAAAGAAAAAGTGCTTGCTGCTCATCGTGCGGGAATTCGCAGGATCATTCTCCCTGACAGGAATGAATCCGATATCGAAGAAATACCTGAGGATGTTCGCAACGAGCTGGAGATCATTCCGGCAGGGCGCATCAGCGATGTTCTGAATGCCGCCCTTGAGCCTGGTGAACCGGCTTCCGCGGACAAGAACTACGTAATTCAAAATCACGAAACAAAGGCGGAGGCGGCCGGTGAGCGCCTGATCGCTAAGGAAAAATGATCTTGTTGAATTTCAGCGTCGCGGCTTCAACACCCTAATTCCGGTTGACTACGGCCGATAAACCTGATATTACTCAATCAGATTCTTGTTCATTTCAAATCTGCTTTGTTGGATCTCGTTGTTGATCTCAACTAAAGATCCGATATGGGCTGTGTGAACCGACTAATACTGCCATGGGGTGAGGTTTATTCTTCGTTAAGCCAACAAAAATACTATGAATATGAAAACATCGTGCAAACTTTTTTTGATCGTTGCTATGGTCTTCGGCATGTCGTTCCAAGCTTCAGCCCAGGAAAATATCTGGTCTGCAAACTACGATAGCCCTGACAGTTTTGCTAAAGACAAAGCCGTTGCCAGGCCGTCATTTCCTAAGGAGTTCAAATTATTTAATTTGAACGTGCAGCCTTTACGGCAGCAGTTGATGTCCATAACCGACAGCAAAACGGCGCAGTCAACGGTTATTTCTCTGCCTAATGCCGACGGCCTTATGGAGCGGTTTGAAATATTCGAAGCTTCGAACTTCGATCCTAAACTCCAGTCACAGTTCCCTGAGATTCGTGCATTTTCGGGCAAAGGCCTGACCGACAAGTATGCGATCTTGAAGTTAAGTGTCTCGCCACAGGGAATCCAAACGATGATTTTCAGAACTGACACTGTTAACGAGTTCATCGAACCGTTTTCTGAGGACCACGGTGTGTACGCTGTATTCCGGTCTCAGAGAGACAAAGGCGATCTGCCGTGGTCATGTTCCACGGAAGAGCGAATGATGATGGCAGACCTCAATTTGCAGATCCCTGGTGCGGCCGTGCCGGAAAGCTCGAGCGGAGAACTCAAGACAATGCGGCTCGCTCAGTCTGTTACGGCGGAATACTCCAACTTTTTCGGAGCGACGAACTCCGGCCAGATAGGTTTAGTTCTGGCGGCGATCAACGCAACAATGACGCGTTCTAACGGTGTGTACGAAAAAGACTTGGGTATTCACTTCAACCTTATCCCGAATGAAGCTGCGATCATTTATTATGATCCCAATACCGATCCTTATTCGCCGGCAAGTTCGGGAGCTGGCGGAGCTTGGAATACTGAATTGCAGAATAATTTGACTGCGACCATTGGCGAGGCAAACTATGACCTCGGCCACCTTTTTGGAGCGTCAGGCGGCGGCGGAAACGCGGGCTGTATCGGCTGTGTTTGCAATAACGGGACAAAGGGCCGCGGTTTTACATCCCCTGCCGATGCGATCCCGCAGGGAGACAACTTTGATATCGATTACGTGGTTCATGAAGTTGGACACCAATTGGGCGGAAATCACACTTTTTCATTCCAACTTGAAGGCACAGGCCAAAACAAAGAGGTCGGTGCAGGTATCACGATCATGGGTTACGCCGGTATAACCAGCCAGGATCCGGCCCCGCATTCCATCGATATTTTTCATGAAACGTCGATCGCTCAGATCCAGGCCAACATGGCAACGAAGACATGCCCTGTAAATACAGTAATGACGGCCAATCATCCTCCGGTTGTTACGCCGGTCGGCCCATACACTATCCCGATCAGCACGGCTTTTGCTCTTACGGGAATCGCGACCGATCCTGATGGCGATGCTCTGACGTATAACTGGGAGCAGAATGATAATTCGACCACTTCTGGCAATGCCAGCGTTGCTTCTCCGACAAAGGCTACGGGCCCGAACTGGTTGTCGTTCCCCTCGACGGCCTCGCCGACCAGAACCTTCCCGAGATTGTCCACGATCCTAGCGGGTTTATTTATTACGCCTCCATTTCCAGGCGGCGACGCAGTTTGCAACATTGAAGCTTTGAGTTCGGTTTCAAGAACCTTGAATTTCCGCCTTACTGTTCGTGACAATAATCCGTATGTTCCGGGAGTGAAAACCGGTCAAACACAGTTCTCGGATACGGTTGTTAACGTTACAAGCACCGCAGGCCCATTCAAGGTCACCGCGCCTAATACAAATGTCACTTGGGCCGGCGGCTCATCCCAGACAATTACCTGGGACGTTGCCAATACGACCGCAGCGCCGGTTAGCGTTGCGAACGTTAAGATATCGCTGTCTTTTGACGGCGGCCAGACCTTCCCGGTCGTTTTGGCAGCAAGCACTGCGAACGACGGGACTGAAACATTGACCATTCCGAACACTGGAACCACGACGGGAAGAGTCAAGGTCGAGGCTGTGGGAAATATCTTTTTTGATATCTCCGATACTAATTTCATTATTACGGGTCCGACTCCAACTCCAACTCCGACCTCGACGTTTACGACGACGCCAACAGCGACGAATACGCCGACCGGAACGCCGAGTCCAACGCCGACGAATACGGCTACGAATACGCCAACAAATACACCAACTGCTGGGCCGACACCGTGCGGAGTCACGGCGTTTAGCTATACCGGACCGGCAGTTGCCATGCCGGACAACATCCCGGCAGGAGTCAACTTCACTATTCCGGTGAGCGGAATGGGAACGATCTCTGACCTGAACTTCCGGTTTGACGGAACGCAGAGTGCAGACCCTGCATCGACGACACCGGGCATCAACCACTCATGGGTGGGAG
>CAZGSC010000164.1:0-7133 GCA_964528325.1 uncultured Chloracidobacterium sp.
CGAAGGCGATCTGCTCGATCTGGCAGTAAATATGAACATTGTCGAAAAGTCAGGCGCGTGGTTTTCGTACAAAGGCGAACGCCTCGGCCAGGGCCGCGACAACGTCAAGAACATGCTCAAGCAAAACACTGAGCTTCTCGAACGCATCGAGGCGGATGTTAAGACTGAGCTGGGATTCGGAGAGAAGACAGATAAGAAAGAAGCGGCAGCGGGCTAAAAAGATCTGGCCGCGGATAAACGCAGATCTGCGGCCAAAAAAATTCTTTCACTGTGCTCTCTGTGGCTAAAATTATTGAGGCTTTCCGCCCAGTTGCCTTTTGCTTTTCATCATCGGTATGTCACCGGTAGCCGGTGCGTTGACGTTTGTTACCGGCAAGCCCATTTGTTTCCGAATGGTTTCCTGATCGGGTATTCCGGGCGTTGACATCTTGCCCGGCTTAAAGCCTTTTTTCAGCTCTTCGGCACTTGGGATTCCCGGTGTCGTCTTGCCGGAAGGCGGCGGAGCGGCATTGACCGAAATGCCGGGCGGCATATTGGCCGATGGCGGTACAGGGCTCCCAGAAAGCCCCGCCGGCATGTTAGCAGGATCGAGTTTGATCTCCTTGCTCATGATGACGTTCGCATTGGAATTCGAGGTTGTACTTGACTGGCTGTTTGAACCACAACCAAATGTGGTAATAACAATGACTGAGCAAACTAAGATAAATGCGTTCTTGAACATATTGATAGCCTCTTATGTTTTAAAATAGCTGTGCCGGTTTGAAGGTTGCGTCTCCAAGGGGGCAGCTACGGCGTCCAAACCGGCACAAGGCAGGTATTCATTCAAATTGTACGGCCGATATGGGCAAACAGCCGCCAAAATCCGATTATAGCCCGTGAGGTACCATTGTCAACACAATTTTCGTTCGCTTGGACTTCCATGAGTAAACGGCCAAAATTTCAGTGTGATTTGACATCGCCAAACCGCTTATTTACACTTACAAATTCGCCCGCCCGAACAGGAACGGGAGATTTTGGCCAGATAGCTCAGTTGGTAGAGCAGCGGACTGAAAATCCGCGTGTCGGCGGTTCGACCCCGTCTCTGGCCACCATTAAGATCAACGAAAAGGCTGCCGAGATGGCAGCCTTTTGGTTTATGCGTACAATCCGAGGACAAAGATCCTTAGGCCATTGTTTCCAAAATGTCTTTAATATCCTGCTCGGTCGTGTCCGGATTAATAAAACAAAAACGCGAAACGGTTTCATCGTTCTTACCGACTTTACAATGCGTGGGAGCTACGAGCGCAAAGCCGGCCTTGTGATTGCGATATGTCCACGCGCTGTACTGTTCCGGTGACCAACCGATCCGTCTGTACAACACGCAGGAAAGACTCGGTTCGCGGACAAGTTCGGTATAGGGCGTCTCAGTGATCAGCCGTCCTGCGATTTTTGCCAGCTCGATGCCGCGTTCTATGGCTGCTGTGTAGCGATCGGTGCCGTGCATAGCCAGCGAGAACCACAACGGAAGGCCGCGAACGCGCCGCGTCAATTGGATCTGGTAATCGGAAGGGTTGAAACCCGTGACGCGCTCGTCATTGAAGTAATCAAGATACGAGCCTTCCTGTGTATGTGCCTTTTTGGCGAGCGCGGGATCGCGGTAAATAACGGCTCCGCAATCATATGGAGCAAAGAGCCATTTGTGCGGATCGATCGTCACGCTGTCGGCTCGTTCGATGCCGTTAAATAAATGACGGACGGACGGTGCCGCAAGAGCTGCTCCTCCATAGGCCGCGTCAACGTGCATCCATATTTTCTCGGCCTTGCAGACCGCTGCGATCGCGGAAAGATCGTCGATGATCCCTGCGTTCGTCGTACCGCCGGTGGCGATAACGGCAAACAACCGGTCCCGGTCGGCCGCCGGCATTTTTGCAAGTGTATCGGAGAGTTGCGGACCTTCGAGCCGTTCGGTCTCGATGAAAAGAATGTCTGTATCGATGACTCTCGCCATCGCTTTTACGGACGAATGGGCGCCGCTCGACGCTATGACGATACCGCGCTGCGTTCGCCTTTTTTCGTCGAGGCTGCGCCAGTATTCGCGGGCCGCAACCATCGCGGAGAGATTAGCTTCGGTGCCGCCGCTCGTAAAAACGCCGAATGAGCCCGCGGGCATGCCGGTGAGCGATACCATCCATTCCATCGCCTGGTTTTCGGCAAAAACGCAGCCCGCACCTTCGAGCCAAAACGCTCCGTGGACGCTCGTCGCCGAGGTGACAAGGTCGAACATTACGGCTGACCGAGTCGGCGATGCCGGCACGAACGCCAAATGACGCGGATGGTCGATCGGAACACTGGCCTTGACCAGCACGTCGCGAAAAAGTTGGAATGCCTTTTCGCCGCCGATGCCTTTTGGTGTGATAGTCTCGCCGACACGTTTCTTTAACTCCTCGGCCTTTACGGGAAAGCCGAGCTTAGGGTCAGTGTCGGATATCCGCGCGATCGCGTATTTGATCACGTCAAGCGACATTTCTACGAGGTCAAGGTCTACATTATGCATCTTTTGTAATATCTAAGTCCGGTGATCACTAATTATGAGAACTGTTGCTGTTCCGCCTGGCTAATGGCAATTAGCGGACCAAAGTCTGGGCATTTTTTTTGACGTTCAAACTCATGAAAATATGAATTACGAAAACCACAGTTCGGGTCGGCTCGCACAAGGTTTGATCTACGTATGTACGTTTATGTCGGCAACAGCCTTTCAGATCCGAACAAGGTTGGCCTTTGCTGATCGTTCTCAGAAACAGTGTGAGAAATCCCGCAGGCGACTGTGGAATTCTCGCACTATTTTTGGACGTTTCCTATTGAGATCATTTCGGGTGTATGTAATGTCGCAGACATACCTAAATATCCTACCGTTTTTGAAACATCGCAACTATGGGCATAGATTTTGCATTTATGTACCGATTAGGGTCTATCAACGAAAAAGTGCCGATCAAAGCCTCAACCACATTCAGATATGTCAGTTTCCGCGATCCAGTGTTGATTTTTTAAATTGGATGTCTTTTCTGTTCGAGTGGAAGCACTGTTGGTTAGCACACTTTTTATGGGAAAGGATTATGAAAATGTTTAGGTACTTAATCATCACTGCACTGATCGTTTTGTCGGGAACTTACACAGGAAGTTACCTGTTAGCTCCTCATTCACCAAATGGGCTCTATGACAACCACGCTGTCGCGCTTGTAGATTCTCAACAAGCGGGACTTGACGAAAAAGTCGACGTCAATGCGGATCCTGTAATGACGAATAGGGAGTCGACGTCGCAGGCCTATGGGAAACTGCCGATCCATTTCGAACCAAATATGGGCCAAACAGCCGCTAATGTCGATTATGTAGCCCGCGGTAACGGCTATTCCCTGTTTCTGACTCCCGGTGAGGCAACGCTTTCGCTTTTGAATAAGACCGATTCAGACAAACCCGGAAAAACGGCTGTCGTCAAAATGTCATTGAAGGAATCGAACAAGACATCCAAAGCCGTGGGACTCGACGCACTTGAGGGCCGATCAAATTATTTTCTCGGCAATGATCCAGCGAACTGGCAGGCAAATGTGCCCAACTATAAAAAAGTGCAATATGAAGAGATCTATCCTGGTATAGACCTGGTTTATTACGGCAACAACCGGCAGCTTGAATACGATTTCATCGTCAAGCCCGCCGCCGATCCGAGCCAGATCAAACTAACTTTCGATGGCACGGAAAGACCTGCTCGCATTGACGCTGCCTCGGGTGACCTGTTGCTGATGACCGCATCAGGAGAACTCAGACAGCACAAGCCGATCGTGTATCAAAATATCGATGGTGAAAGGCATGAGATCGCTAGTTCCTATAAATTGGACGGCAACTCAGCCAGTATTTTGTTGGGCGAATACGACAAATCACGGGAACTTGTCATCGACCCGATACTTTCGTACGGCAGCTATTTGGGCGGATCTGGGTTTGACGAAGGCCGAGGAATAACGGTTGATGCAGACGGCAACGCATACGTAGTTGGCACGGCTGCCTCGATCAATTTTCCGACGACACCCGGCGCGATCAAAACAACCAATCCTCCTTCATCTACTAACGTCCAGTGGTACGATGCGTTTGTCACCAAGATCAACCCAAGCGGCACCGCGATGGTTTGGTCAACTTACTACGGCGGACGAAATGGCAGCGAGACGGGCACCGGAGTTGCAGTGACATCGACGGGAGAGGTTCTGATAAGCGGCACAACGATGGCAAGCGACTTTCCTACCGTCAACGCATATCAGTCGACGTTCGGGGGAACGGACGATGCTTTCGCCGCAAAATTGAACTCGACCGGTTCGGCTATCGTTTATTCGACTTACCTGGGAGGCAACAATACTGACACGGGCGGAAGAATTGCTCTTGATCGCACGAGTGGAGATGCTGTATTCGCAGGCTTTGCTTCGTCGCCGAATTTTCCTACAACGCCTGGTGCATACAAGGAAAGACTCTGTAATACACCACAAGGCTGCAGCGGCATCTTTTACTCAGGCAGTTACATAGTGAAGCTGACAGCCGCAGGAAACGGAGTATATTCAACTCTGTTCGATGCAGGCATCAACGACGTCACACTCGATGCGAGTAATAATGCTGTCATTGGCGGATCCGTCAGTATTACTAATTTTCCGACTACTCCGGGAGCTTTTCAAACCGCTTCATCCGGCGGAATCGAAGGTTTTATCGCCAAACTCAATCCAGCCGGCAGCGCGGTTGTCTACGGAACCTATTTAGGCGGCGGTTTTCAGTCTGACCGCATAAATGGTATCGCGATCGACGCAGTTGGAAATCTCTATGCGACCGGCCAAACCCAGAATACGGCGTTTCCTGTAACTGCTGGGGCGTTTGATCAGACGTACAATGGCGGCGAGGATGGCTTCGTGACCAAACTCGATCCTACAGGTTCGACATTGGTCTACTCGACATTCTTCGGCGGCCAAGGCAAAGACCAGCCATTCGCGATCGGATTGGGCACTGATAACAGCGTGATCATTGCTGGTGAAACGTTAAGTGGTACGACTTTCCCACTCCGCAATTCACTTGTGGGAACAGCCGCGTCCGGCTCGATCTTTTTGGCTCGGTTTAATACGGATGCATCGGCGTTGGTCTATTCGACGTTTCTCGGACAGGGCGGAGCTTACGGCCTTGCTGTCGATGGAGAGAGTAGTGCGTATATAACCGGACATACTACAAACGTAGTAGTAACACCGAATTCATTTCAACCAGATCACGGAGCAACAGACCCAACAAGCCCAATGAATTCACCAAAAGACGGGTTCGTTCAAAAGCTTGCTACGGGCGACGAAAATGCCACTTCCTATGCGATCAGCGGAACCGTAACGGATGACAATTTTGGCGTTAATAACAGTTATTCGCCGATAGTGGTTACCATTACCGGGACCGTAAATCGATCCTATTCTCCGCCAAACGGCGGCAGCGGAATTGTTACATATTACTTTGGGAATCTGCCTGCCGGAGGCAACTACACCATCACAGCTCGCAGAGTTGGTTATGTGACCGATCCGGATAGTGTTGTTTTTGACAACCTTGGCGCAAATCAATTTGCCGATTTCCATATACTTGGGAACCAAGCCCCGGAAGGCGTGATCACGTCTCCCGTGCACGGAACAAACTTCAACGCACCGGCGACGATCACGATTCAGGCAACTGCGACTGATCCTGATGGCAATGCTATTCAAAAAGTCGATTTTGTTGCCTATAACAGCACAACGGGAACAATTCCTTTGGGAACCGATACCATTGCACCTTACGAATTCACTTGGACGAATGTCCCCGTCGGAACTTATGCATTGTACGCGATCCCGACTGACAGCCACGGCCTTAGAGGCATATCGATGGAGACGGTACATGTGTTCGTTGTCGACCCCGCAACTCCGTCTGTCAATTTCATAAGCCCGATCGAAGGGCAAACCTTCGTCGAAGGCGATTATGTTCCGATCAGAATGAGCGTTTCGTCATCGATAACGCTGGTACAGGTCAGGGACCAGAACAATAACATCGTCGCGTGGCTTCCGGGAAGTCCGTGGTCGTCAACGTGGCGCGTGATGAATGTCGGTGACTATACTCTCACCGCAACCGCATCGACTGCTCAGGGGCAAACGGCGACGTCGGTTATTCATGTCACGGTGGGACATATTAATCACCGCATTTCCGGAACGATCGTTGACTCGATCACAAATACCGCATTGAGCGGCGTAAACCTCAATCTGGTTTGTCCAAGCAATCCGAGCATCACCGCTCAAACCACGACAGATGCGAACGGTAATTACTTATTCACAGACCTTGGCACCACGCCAAATGATGGCGTAACTATCACGCCGAGTCTTGCAGGATACACCTTTGACCCGCCGAGCCGTAGTACCGGTTTCTTGGGTTACATAAAAGATTGGACGAATCAAAATTACACTGGCATACGATCAACCAGCATCACCGTCAACATGACAGGTCCGACCGACGGACAGGTTTTCACTGCTCCTGCCAGCTTTAATCTTACGGCCAATGCAACCAGCACCGGCGGAACGATCACAAAAGTAGAGTTCTATCGCAACGCTTTTACCCCCGAATTGGTCGGCACGGACACAACCGCTCCGTTCGAGATTCCAGTATCCGGCTTACCTGCTGGCAATTATGGATATTTCGCACGGGCAACCGACAGCACGAATGGCGTTGCCGATTCGGCAGTTGTAAATATTACAGTGAATCCTCCGGTCACCTCCGTGCAACTCCACGGCGAAGTGCATAATCCCGGCGGCGGGCCAATGGTTGGTATTTTGGTAAGACTGACCGGCACTGCGAATGGCATCCCTGTCAACCAAACCTGGACCACCAACGTAAATGGTTCATATCTGTTCAATGTACCCGTCGGCGGCGATTATACGATCACACCTGAAGGCACGAATCTGACCTTTACTCCGCCATCGGCAACATTCTTAAACGTTACACAGGATATATACGATATCTTTTTCGTTGCCTCGGCTCCCAATCAGGCACCTATGGTGCAGATCAACAGCCCGACTGACGGCGCTGTATTCACCATGCCAGTTGCGATACCGATCAAAGTGACGGCTTCGGACACC
>CAZGSC010000165.1:0-7094 GCA_964528325.1 uncultured Chloracidobacterium sp.
AAATAGTTTTATGCCGATCTACGAATACAAATGCCAGCAATGCGGCCTGCACTTTGAAAAGCGTCAGAGCGTTTCTGACGCGCCTTTGACGACTTGCGAAAAATGTCACGGCAAGCTTGAAAAGCAGTGGTCGCTGTCGGGCTTTCAGTTCAAAGGCGCCGGTTGGTACGTGACCGACTACGCCGGCAAAAAGGCAGACAAGACGGAAAAAAAAGCTTCCACCGAATCAACCGCAACCACAGAAACCGCATCAAAGAGCAAGGACGAGAGCAAACCGGCTGCGAAAGAGACTGTTTCGAAACCAGGCAAAGAATGAGAGGCGCCCATCGCAAAGTATTTTTCTTAACATTGTGTTTGCTGCTATTTGCATCGTTCGCGTCACCTCAATCGCGTCGCAGCTCTAAAGGCGATAACGTCGAAGGCACTGTTCTCAATGTGTCTGCATCGCGCACCGACAAAAAAACCGACCAGATCAAGATCGAAGATCTTTTCCTTTACGAAAACGGCATCGAACAAAAGATCAAAAATTTTGTTATCGACCCGAGCCCGTCAAAGATCGTTATCCTCGTTGACAATTCGCAAACGCTGCCAACCTCGGTCGAGGCGCTCAAGAATGCAGTGATGGAATTTGCCTATGAGATCTTCGACGGTGACCAGCTTTTCGTCCTTGCCTACGACGAAAAAGCCGAGATCATTCAGGAGTGGACCGACGATGCCAAGAAAATGGAAAAGTCGCTCGCGACGTTTCGGAAAAAAGGAAACCCGTATCTTTTCGACGCGTTACATTCTTCAGTAAAAGAAGTTGTCCTTCCGTTGATGCCCGGAACGCGAAAGACCGCAGTCGTCGTGATCGGCGACGGCCTCGACCGAGGCAGCAAATTGTCATTTGAAAAAATATTGGGTGAATTAGAAAGCGAAAATATTACGCTTTACTCGCTCCAGATACCGGACCGGACCGGCGGCGCGTATCGCCGCGACCAGCCAAAAGCATCGAACGTCATAACACAGCTTGCTGAAGACACCGGCGGCAAAGTTTTCCCGTTCGAAGAAGCCCAAAACGCTGCAAGATTCATCTGCGACGAACTCAGAAAGAACCGCTATCTTTTGTCATACGCGCCGACCAACACATCGACATACGACGCCCGAAAGATCTTTCTTTTAGGCACTGAAGGCATTACTGTCAGAACGAAGGCCGCTCACCCGCCGAATGTGAAATAAAAAGTAACAGCACCAAAAAATGAGAGGATCCTATTTCAAAGCATCATAGCTTTCAAGAATGTTGTCAAAATTCTTGCGTTGAACATCACTGAGTTCCTGAGTCACATCGCCCCATGTAAAGGTAACGTGAGCAGCATTTAATATCTTTCTAAACGGTATTTCGGTATTCCATTCTTTCCTATGGCTCCGGTCGTTTCGTTCTTTATCCGGTTGACCATTCTTATCCATAATTATGCCTATATCGCCGTTGGGATATATTTGAAATTCTTCTTCAAGGCCATCGATATTCCAAATTACTTTTGTTGATAAATAAGATATATGGAACTCAGGACTTCGTCTTTGTACGATCAGTCTGGTGCACTCACAGTTTCCGTTTTCAACACGACGGAAAAGCCAATAAAGATTGTAGTTATAATAGTGACAGTATGCCTGGGCTGACAAAGCCAATTTCGGGGAGTCGAGGAAATCAATAGTGACAGAACTTTCCCTGATGCTGCTGTCAACCGAAAACACAGAGTAAAGACCAAGCGAAACAAAAAAGAAAAAAGCTGCGGCTAACACCAACAGATCTACACCGCGGCCGTTCGAGGCTAACTGAGCAGCCAGCAACGAAAGGATCGGAACTGAAAAATACAAAAGAAAAGAAATTGGCGAATAATCCGCATTCCAGAAAACATTCTCATACTGAATATTCTCCGATACGATGCCCACAAATCCATAAGAAGTAAACAGAATATACGGCAATGAGGCACATAGGGCGATCGTTAGCCAGCTATCTCTCTGTCCGCGGCTTATCAACCAGCAAAAGAATGGCAAAACCAAACAGAGAACAAATACATAAACTGCCTGAGGATATTTAGTAAAGAATAAGAAAGGGATGCTAAGTATCCATACAAAAAGAACTATTAACAATCCACCGACAATTGCCAAGACCTGCGTCGAATACTTTCTCATAACACTGCTGGCTACAGTAATACGATCAAACAGCCACAGGTGCCGCGATCTTGCCCCATGATTGGTAGTTCTCTAATTTCAGATTCTCAAATTTGAAATTGAGCAACCCGTCGACGCCTTTCAGATCACCAGAATTTACAAATTCCAATTTTGGCAGCGGCATAGGTTCGCGGGAGAGGAGTTCTTCGACCTGTTCGAGATGGTTGCTATAGATGTGCAGGTCGCCGAATGTGTGGATGAATTCGCCGACTTCGAGATCACAGGCGTGAGCGATCAAGTGTGTCAGCAGAGCGTAGCTTGAGATATTAAACGGCACGCCTAAGAATGCGTCGGCAGAACGTTGATAAAGCTGGCAATGCAGCGTCTTACCGCCAGCGATCTTGAATTGAAACAGCGTATGGCACGGCGGCAGAGCGACATCATCACAGGTTTCGGGATTCCAGCCGGTGACGATCAAACGGCGTGAGTTTGGGTTCGTTTCGATCTCGTTTATTAATCTCGCGATCTGATCGATGCCGTTCATCTGCGGGTAACTGCCGCCGAACGAACGCCACAGATAGCCGTAAACCGGACCGAGATCGCCTTCGTCGCGTTTAAATCGCGCCGTTTGCTCTGCGGTTGCCCATTCCTGCCAGATATCAACGCCGCGAGCACGCAGATCACTCTCGTCCGTCGAGCCGCTAAGAAACCAAAACAGCTCTTCAGCGACCCAGCGAAACGGCACACGCTTTGTTGTTACGATCGGGAACCCTTCGTGCAGGTCGAAACGTGTTTGATAGCCAAACGCCGAGATCGTGCCGACTCCGGTGCGGTCTTCGTGCCGGACGCCGGTGTTCAAAATAAACTTAAGCAGATCGTGGTATTGCTTCATTTATCTTATTCGTCGTCGTAGATGGTCGCCGAGGTGTCGAAATAGACCTTATGCTGTGTTCCGTCCGCCAATTCAACCACCCAGACACTTTGCTGTTTGGGTGATGTATAGTGCATTTCCTTCCGCCAGTCAGAATTCTCCTTGCCAAATTGCTCATTTACAAATTGCCGCTCTCTCGCCACGCGCGTCAACAGTCGGCACGGTTTGAATTTAATGGCGGTTTTCGGCGTTTTGCCGTTTCCGGAAATGATCAGTTCGTCGTTAGGTGTGTTCATCGCGGCGTTTGTGCAAACTTTTCCTAAAAGTTACCATAATTCGTTGATGTCGGGAAAATTAGAAGTCAGTTTCAACTCGCCGCAATGCGGCTGGATGTCGATCGGTTTTGCCGACGGCACCAATGAATTTCACACGACGACGGCTCACGCACCGCACGCTGATGCTTTGTCCGAATTGATGACGATATTGGCAAAACTTGCTGATCCAGCGTCGCCGGAAAATGAATATCTGCTCAAATGGAACCGCGACCCTGAGGAATTCGATTTCCGATTCGTCCGCGAAGGCGAACGGTTGACCATTGAGATCTACCAATATCCGACCGATGAACGTGATTCAAGCGAAAAGGAGCTTGTCTTTTTGCACACCGGCGAGCTGCGAGATATTTCCTCAGCTTTTGCAGAAACCTTTGAGCAGCTATACGCTGACCGTGACACTGATGAGTTTGAGTTCAACTGGCGCCGGCCTTTTCCGTTTCAAGAGTTTGAGGAATTTAAGAGGAAGATAAATTAGCCACGAATGTCACAAATAACACGAATGGCAGTAAGTAAAAATTCGTGAAATTCGTGAAATTCGTGGCCGATTTTATATGAAAGAGAAACTACTAGATCTATTGGCCTGCCCGACGTGCGGCGGTGATATTTTACTCGCATACGCCAGCAAGTACGAAGAAAAGGAAATCATCGACGCCGTATTGACGTGTAAAAAATGCACGCGTGAATACAAGGTTGTCCGCGGCGTGCCGCGCTTTGCCGATCTCGGCAAGATCGAAGAGGACAAGGCTGAAACAGCTGAAAATTTCGGCTGGCAGTGGACACACTTCACACAAGAAGACCCAAAATACAACGATCAATTCCTCGGCTGGCTGCAGCCGGTAAAACCAGACTTTTTTGCAGGCAAGGTCGTGCTTGAAGGCGGTTGCGGCAAAGGCCGTCATACAAAACTCGCGGCCGAATGGGGAGCAGCGGATGTGGTCGGCATCGACCTCGGTGACGGTGTGGAATCGGCGTTTGCGTTGACTCGCGATCTGCCAAACGCACACATTGTTCAGTGCGACATTTTCAAACTCCCGCTCAAAAAGGCATTCGATTACGCATTCAGCGTTGGAGTTTTGCATCACACACCTGATCCAAAACAGGCATTTATCTCACTCGCATCAAAAGTTAAAAGCGGTGGCAATATCTCGGCATGGGTTTATGGTGCCGAGAACAACGAGTGGATCACAAACTACGTCGATCCGGTTCGAACCGGATTTACTTCGCAGATCTCGCAGCCAATGCTATATCAATTATCAAAACTGCCAACGCTCGGCGTGTTTCTTTCGACCAAGCTCGTCTATCGCCCGTTGAACTCGATCGCAAAACCGATCGCCAACAAACTCTTTTACAACGAATACCTCAATCACCTCGGCACCTTTGGTTGGCGTGAACAGCACAATATTGTTTTCGATCATTTAGTCGCTCCGACTGCGTTCTATATCTCAAAAGAAGATTTTGCCGGTTGGTGGAATGAGATCGGAGCAGAAGACGTCAAGATCACATGGCATAATGAAAATAGCTGGTGCGGATTTGGAAAGATCGTTTAATGAAATTTGCAAGTGGTATAGAAAAAAAGCATCGTTCTTCGATCGAAAAAGCGTTCGAGACGATCGACGAGAAGGGTGACGATTTTCATCGTCATATGATGAATGAGTTTTTCGAATCAAAGCTGCTGATCAGCGTTGAACCAGTTTCTAAGATCAACGGTGCGTCGGGTGTAACGAGTGTGATCAACGCTATCAAAACAAATATTCGTATGGCAAGAGAACGCATGAGCCTGCGCGACGCTTTGGGCGAAATTTACATCTGTATCGCCGCCGAGACCATCGGCGACGGCTTTCAACGCGGCGTCGAGGGAACTTTCGTCCACGAAGGCCGCCACGCGTACGATTTTGCACAAACGCTCGAAAGCCTTTCGAATGCGGACATCAATCCGATCGGTGTCTTCAATCCGACTCTTTATGAGATGGAATGGGAAGCTCACATCAATGCGGGAAATTACATGCTCCGCGTCAACAAGCCAGATTATCTGGACGAAGGAGTGCAGTTAATGATCCTTGGCCAAGCGGCAGACGGCTCATACTTCGTCAACAAGGACGGCATTAAACAACGCCTGCGCGACAGCTACGGCCTTATGGCAGATGGCAACGTGGGAAGCCTTGCGAGCGAGATGATGGGCATACACGTCTGATCCGTGAAATAATAGAAATATGAGTACAGCATTACCGCAGGAAATGCAGCAGCATACATACGCCATCATGGACGAGGTCGAGGGCTCGCATTGGTGGTTTGTCGGCCGACGCGCGATCCTCGAATCGTTCCTTAATACGATCTGCTCAAAACTCAAGACTCAAAACTCAAGGCTGAGAATTCTGGACGTTGGCTGCGGCACCGGAGCGAATATCCAAATGCTTTCGCAGTATGGAGAAGCCGAGGGCGTTGACGTATCTGATGACGCTCTTGAATTCTGCCGTAAAAAGGGGCTGAAGGTTCAAAAAGGCCTGGCCGAGGCGTTGCCGTTTGATGATGAAACGTTTGAACTGACAACGGCGCTCGATGTCGTCGAGCATTTGGATGACGACATTGCCGGATTAAAGGAGATGTACCGCGTTACAAAACGCGGCGGTTATTCGCTCATTTTCGTGCCGGCTTTTATGTGGCTGTGGGGTGTGCAGGACGATATTTCAAACCACCGCATTCGATATACCAAGTCGCAGATCGTCGAAAGGTTAAGAATAGCCGGTTACACCGTAGAACGCTCGACCTTTGCGAATTGGACTTTTTTTGCTCCTATACTCGCAGGCCGAACGATAATGAAACTGACCGGCATTAAACCTGAATCAGAAAATAACATTACGATCTCTGGCCTTAATGGCATTTTCGGCAAATTATTCAGCTCTGAACGACTTTGGCTGCGCAATTTCAATTTTCCGTTTGGTGTGTCGATCGTCGTGGTCGCTAAGAAAAACTGAATGTGTTTTCAACCCTTTCAAAAAAGAATAAGTGGCGCATAGTAGTTGGCATATTTCTCTTATTAATTGTTCCATTTCCAACACAAATGGTTCCTGAATGGCACCTGACTGTTCAGGATGAAAGCGGCAATCGACTTTCGGGCGTTCAGGTAGAAGAATCTTGGAACAATTATTCTTTTTGGTTTGCGGAAGGTTATGACTTACGTCGGTCCGATGAAAATGGAGAGGTAGTCTTTCAAAGCAGGTGGCTATGGTCCGGAGCGATCTCAAGAGTCATCTCTCCTGCGTTAGCAGAGGTTGGAAAATTGTTTCATGGTAGTGCAGGATTGAGTATTCATGCTCGGGTCTTTGATCCGGAAGCTAAGTACTATTCGAATAGCGATGATATGATTTTTTGGTACAGTGATTGGGACAAAGGCCAACCTTTGCCGAATACTATTATCGGAACAAAAGATAAATGACGACAAATCCACCTGAATTATCATTATTCCTGCCGGTTTTGGACGAAGAAGACAATCTTCGCCCGATGCACGCAAAGATCGCTGCGGCACTCGACGCCCTCGGAAAGCCGGCTGAGGTCATATATGTTGATGACGGCTCAACGGACAACAGCCTTGCTATATTAAAGGAGATCGCCGCAGCCGATGATCGCGTGCGAGTAATTTCACTGAGAAGAAATTACGGTCAGACGGCGGCGATGGCCGCCGGCATCGACGCCGCAAAAGGTGAAATTCTCATCCCGATGGACGCCGATCTGCAAAATGATCC
>CAZGSC010000166.1:0-7044 GCA_964528325.1 uncultured Chloracidobacterium sp.
TGTCTTTCATCCATTTATCCATTCCGGAATTCAGCAATAAAAAACCCGTCCATTTGGTGACGGTGCGGAAATGTGCGGGCATAGCCCTCATCTGTGATGACAAGATCAGAAACGTCCGGCCTGACTAAATGGAAACCATCACTTTCCCGCAGAAATTTCGCACAGACCATTTCATTTTCCTCCTTTTCAAGTGAACATGTCGAATAAACCAACGAACCTCCTCGGTGTACCAATTTTGATGCATTTCTCAATATCCTGAGTTGTTTATTCGATAACTCAGCAATATCGTCCAATTTGATGTGATAGCGTAATTCAGGATTATGCCGAATGGTTCCCGTTCCGGAGCACGGTGCGTCAACCAGTACAACATCGAAGCTCTTCTCCGCAAATGGAAGTGTTTTTTCAGCGTCATACTGAAGCACGGTGACTCTTCCGACGTCTTGTTGTTTGCAATTCTCGAGTAACGCAACAGCTCGCTGCCAATGCAGGTCACCGGCAACCGCAATGCCTAAGCTTGGATTGCGGCGAACGATGAGCCCGGTCTTGCCGCCCGGAGCTGCACACACATCTAGGAAACTGCCGCCGCCCGGGATCTGTATCGAGCAGGCAATCATTTGAGACCCTTCGTCCTGAAAATAAACCTGATGGTCTTCGGCAGCAGTTATCAAAAAACTGTTGATCTTGTCCGTCAGATAGCATCCTTCAACAATTTTGGATTTTCGAGCATTAAAAGAATCTGGCTTTGCGTTACCAAGCAACCGAAATGCAAGTCCGCCTGCCTCATTGTTGGCAATCGCTAATTTTTCGGTTTCCGACAATCCAAACTCATCGATCCATTTCGCGATCAGCCATTTTGGATGTGATGTCTCGACACTCAGACGCTCAACCTCGTCTTGAAACACAAGTGCCGGTTTTTCCTTTGTCACTCGCCGTAAAATGGCATTTACAAAGCCTTTTGCCGATGTTTTCTTTGCGATCTGAACAAGACTGACACTTTCATCCACGGCTGAATATTGTGGAATTCTATCAAGGAAAAGCAGCTGGTACATTCCAAGCCGAAGAGCGATCCGAACAGCATTATCGATCTTTTTCCCGTTTGAATAATGGTCGATCACGCGGTCGAGATACATCTGACGTCTAAGAGTACCGAGGGTCAACTCATGACATAATGAGCGATCGGGGGGTGACAACTCAGATTCACAAATGGGTAAAAGAACAGATGAAAATGACCTTTCAGTTTCTATTCTCAACAGAACATTATATGCTGCAAGGCGGGCTGGTGAGACCTTCATTCTTTGACCTTGTAGGGCGGTTTTTTGGCATTGGCGTGCCTCTGAGAATAGTCAGGGCCAGAGCCCTTTTGCAAATGTCTATCGACCGTTACACGTTCATCAAATACAAAACACTCGCCTTCCCAGAGCATTTCTTCAGATGAAATTTCTTCGAGATATTTCAAAATGCCACCTTCTAGTTGAAAGACTTCCTTAAAACCGATCTGTTTAAGATAAGGCGCAAACTTCTCACATCTGATGCCGCCGGTGCAAAACATCGCGACGCGTTGATGTTTTTCAGGATCAAGATTCTCCGCAACAAAGTCAGGCAGGTCGCTAAATTTACTTGTCTGCGGATTAATCGCCCCTTTGAACGTCCCGGTTTTAAATTCGTAATCGTTTCGTGTATCGAGAACCAAAGTGTTCGGATCGGAAATCAGATGATTCCATTTGTCCGCTTTCACATGAGTGCCCTGACCGAGCGAAATATCAACGGACCGCTTCAAAGTAACGATCTCGGGTTTGATCTTGACGTCGATCTTTCGAAAAGGTGCATTGCTGAAAAACGACGATTTGACAGAAAGTTTTGTATCTAAAACACATTCTGCACTTGTAATGAATTTCGCTATCTGATCACTGTCCCCGCAAACCATTCCGTTGAAACCTTCATTCGCAAGAATGATCGTTCCGCGAACTCCCAATTCACGCAACAACGATTTCAATTCTTCCTTGATCTCAAACAGATCAGCGACAGAACTCAGATCTTTGAATTCGTAGAACGCAATTATTTGAACCTGACCTTCCCTCTCCATATGCTATGCGATCAGCCTAACACTTCGCCTTTTTGTAATTTTACACCATTAAGAAAATCACGCGCTTGCAGCCGTCGTTTACCTTCAAGCTGTAAGTCCGATATTGATAATACCGTGCCTTCGCCGCACCCAACAATAATATGCCCGTCTCCGACACCAATGACCTCGCCTGGAACAAATTCCAGGCTGTCTTCAACCACTTGAACACTAGCCCTCCATATAGTCAGCCTCAATTTTTGAAAATGTGTAAATGCGGTCGGAAATGGCTGAAATCCGCGCACGCGATTCACAATATCGGCAGCTCTGGATTTCCAATCGATCAGTCCGTCTTCCCTTTTCAATATCGGAGCATAAGTCGCTTGCTCATGATTCTGAGATATCGGAGAAATACTGTCTAAATTCCTGAGGGTTTTCAAAAGCAATTCTGCGCCTGAGATCGACAGCCTTTCCATCAACTCAACCGCAGTCTCATCATCGCCTATGGTCGTCGAACTCTGCAGCAGGATCGCACCGGTGTCGAGTCCGCTGTCCATCCGCATCGTTGTCACGCCGGTTTCCGTTTCGCCATTAGCGATCGCCCAGTTTACGGGAGCCGCCCCGCGATATTTCGGCAGCAGCGAAAAATGAACATTGATCGCTCCGCCGGAAAATGCTGTTAAAAATTCTTCCGGCAGAATGCGGCCATACGCAACGACAACAACAACATCCGCATCGTGAGATCGAAATTCTTCGATAGCTTCTCGTGTGCGGATCTTCTGCGGCTGCAGAACGGTCAAGCCTTTCTCCAACGCAAATTCCTTAACGGGAGAAAACGCTATCTTATTCCCACGGCCCGAAGGACGATCAGGCTGCGTGTAAACGGCCGTGACCTCATGTCCGTCGAGCATTATCCTTTCCAGTGTCGGCACAGCCGCCCGCGGCGTGCCCATGAAAACAACCTTCATCAAGGATATATTAACCGCTAAGACTCAGGGACGCAGAGGCAAATCGTGTTTTTCTCTGCTCTGCGTTTTCGCGGTTTGATTGTTCCGTAATTTTTCTTAGAGTTTTTGAGCAATAGACTTGCCCTGCATGAATTGCAGAAGATATTCCCTGCCGCCCGCTTTCGAATCCGTGCCGCTCATGTTAAATCCGCCGAATGGATGAACTCCGACGAGAGCGCCGGTGCATTTGCGGTTCAAGTAGAGGTTGCCGACGTGAAATTCGCGGCTAGCACGATCCAATCGTTCCTGCGAAGCAGAATACAAAGCACCGGTCAATCCAAACTCAGTGTCATTCGCGATCTCAAGCGCGTGGTCAAAATCGCGCGCCTTGATCACCGCAAGCACAGGCGCAAATATTTCTTCCTGCTCGATGGTCGCACCTGGAGCGACATTATCGATGACCGTCGGCTCAATATAGAATCCGTTTGATTCGTCGCCCATTCCGCCGGTCAAAACTTCTCCGCCTTCGTCAATACCTTTTTTGATATATTCCAGCGTCGTGTCGAACGAGCGTTTGTTTATAACGGCGGCAACATTGGTATCGCCTTCTGTAGGCTGTCCGACTTTTAGTTTCTGCGTCAAGGCGACGACCTTTTCCATCAGAGCGTCGTGAACTTTTTCATCAACTATCAGTCTCGAACAAGCCGAGCACTTTTGCCCCTGAAAACCGAAAGCAGCAGCTACAACGCCGCTTGCAACTGCATCAAGATCCTCAGCATCATCCGCGACGACGATAGCATCTTTGCCGCCCATTTCAGCAACAACGCGTTTGATCCAAATTTGTCCGGAACGAGTCTTTGCAGCCTCCTCGTTGATGTGCAGACCAACGCCTTTCGAGCCGGTAAACGAAATGAACCGCGTTTTTGGATGCGTGACCATTGCTTCGCCGGTCTTTGAGCTGCCGCTAATAAAATTTACAACGCCTGCGGGCAATCCAGCCTCTTGGACGATCTCCATGAACTTCGCTGCTATAGTAGGCGAATCAGACGAAGGCTTGAGAACGACCGTGTTTCCGGAAACAACCGCGGCCATCGTCATTCCGGCCATGATCGCGAGCGGAAAATTCCACGGCGGAATGACCGCACCAACACCAAGGGGAATGTATTCGAATCTATTCTTTTCACCCGGATAAGGTGTAATCGGCTGTTCCTCTGCCCAACGAAGCATCTCACGGCCGTAAAATTCGCAAAAATCTATCGCTTCGGCGGTGTCGCCATCGGCCTCGGCCCAAGTTTTAGATACTTCAAACACCATCCAGGCTGAAAGCTCATGTTTTCGTTCGCGCATGATGTCAGCGATCCTAAAAAGATAGTCCGCGCGCTCCGCTGCAGGCACATTTCGCCATGAACTAAATACCTTTGTCGCCGCTGCAATTGCTTGCTCGACTAGATCAGGGTTCGTATCGCCTTCGGAAAAAACTCCAACGACCTCAGATATTTTCGAGGGATTTATGCTCTTGAATTTTGATTCCAAAGTGATCTTCTCACCATTAATTATGATCGGATATTCACGCCCGAGCTCGTTGCGCACCTTTTCGATAGCCGCACGCATAGCGTCAGCGTTTTCAGGTTTTGAGAAATCAGTAAACGGTTCGTTTTTAAATTCGTCCAAGGTTCGTGGTGTTTGCATAATGTTTATTAAAAAGTAATTCCATAATAGGCCGCCAACGCATTATTGCCTCGGCCGGAATTTCCAAAACTGTAGCCCGTGAGCAGATATTGCCGACTAGTAATATTATAGTTCAATCCGGCCGAGACGTAACCAAGGCGATTAGTGCCCGAAAACCAATCTGCGACAAAGCTGACTCGTTTATTTATCGGCTGCACTAATCCGACCATAGCTCCAGTACGCGTACCGAACTGTTTGGTCCCTCTAAACACCGTATAAACACCGCCGGTAGCGGTCATACCGTTTAGCGAATTAACAGTTTTGCGGGCATTACCGTATACCATCACTGAAGTTCTGTCACCGGCTATATTTTTTAACGGCACGAACAGAACTGTTCCCGCAGAGAAGCTAAAGCCGTGTTTTTCGTTGTGATAAATATTGCGCTTGACGCTGAATTCGGCCTGGCCGGTTGAACTAACCCCATTCCATGTATAGTAAAAATTTGCTCCAATTTCTGTTTTGTGGTTTAGGCCGTAGGCGACGCGATAGCCATAGGTTTGATAACCACCTTCACTATAACGCTCTGGCTTCGCAATAAAGTCACCTTCGAGATTCCACGAGCCCCGAGGCAGCGTTTCGGCGGTCGGAATATTAAAGATCGTGGTCTGTGCTTTTGCCCAAAGAACAGATACTGAAAAAAAGACAACAACAAACGCCGCCCTAATAACGACATTACTCATTTTCGACATAGTAAATCGCTCCATTGGGCACTCAAAGGCCAAAATTATCCAGTGACAGCCTGGGCAAAAACCGCTGTCGCAGACGTTTTGATAGAGCTAAACAGCCTTTATCTTAAACTATTCGTGAAGACATATAAATGAAATTCAGCACGAGCTATTCTCCTAACGAAGTTTTTGCCTTAGCATCTCGCGCTGTTCCCATTCGTCAAGTAATTCAGGAAAGACCGGCGGCCCTTCACTCTGCCAGGCAACGACAAATCTAGGCTGATGAGAATCACTTGCGTGTTTGACGTAGCTGAGGATAAGTACCCATCCTTCGCCAAGATATTTATTGAGTTCTCCGCTCGATCCCAGTTCCGCAGTTAATCTTGTATCTTGAATATCCACGTCTAATTCCATTTTCCTGTTTTCTTCAGTGTTTTGATCTTTCGTTTTGCCAGTTCACGCTTTAGCGATGTCATTCGATCCAAAAAAACGATCCCGTCGCAATGGTCGGTTTCATGCAAAATACAGCGTGCCGCTAGATTTGCAACATCAAGTTCAAACTCCTCGCCCTTAATATTCTTCGCTCGGGCAATGACACGCATCTCTCTTTTCACAACCTGAAAAAGGCCTGGAAATGAAAGACATCCTTCGTCACCAACCTGTTCGCCCTCGACCCTAATTATCTCGGGATTGATCAACACATGACGCTCGTTTTCGCCGTCCTCCAGAGGAACATCCATCACAAAAAGCCGTTTTGAAATACCAACCTGAGGAGCCGCAAGGCCGACGCCACCCGCTTTTTCCATTGTCTCGAACATATCCGCGACCAGCTTCGACAGGTCGCCGTTGAATTCGTCGTCCTCAATCGGCTTCCCGACCGACAGTAATACCGGGTCGGGATAGTTCACTATCGTAAGCAGGGGCATTTGGATATTTTACAATAATCGGACAAATTTGGGTAGACATTGCTCAAACCGAAATAGTGTCTTAATGTGAGATCCAACTCCAAATTCTGGCAGTCAATAGCAGGATGGTAGCAACTAGAACTGCGATAGCCCAAACTTGCTGTTTACCCAAGTGGCGTTTGCGAGTCATTCTCGGTCTCATTCCACAACGATCTTAGCCTTTTCCTGATTTGCCCAGTCACACAGAGCCTTTGCTTCTGTATCTTTAAGGGCCGCATCCCTGTGTATCCATAGATACGACGGCAGAGGCATCTCTTTTGCTCCGACCTGTTCGCAGATCTCCTCGAGCTTGTGTGCCTTCTTCTTCGGCGTGTAAGTGTTAAAAACGCTGAAATTCAGATGCCGCCGGCCGTCATCTATGTGACTTTTCAGAAACCACGCCGCGGGCTGAATGTTTGAGTACCAAGGGTAGACTGTCGTATTCGAGTGACAATCGTTACACGAACGTCCCAATATCAACGAAACGTCAGGCGGTACGCTGACCGCCGCTTCAAGCGTTTCTGCCTGCACGACCGCCGGAGCGCTTTTATCGATACGAAAAAATTGTACGATAATCAGTACGGCAGCGATGATAAGAAAAAGTATTTTAGTGATTTTTTTTATCATTTGGACTAACCCATGCTCCATGTTGCATCTATAAAATATTTGGACATATACGCAACATTTTGTTATGATTTTGC
>CAZGSC010000167.1:0-6962 GCA_964528325.1 uncultured Chloracidobacterium sp.
AAGGATCGGCTTGTTTTGACTCTTTGCGACTTTCTTTGCTTCGTCGAGATCGGTGTACCAGTAGAGGTGCGAAGTGTATGCATCCTTTTGCATTGCGACGGTGTCGAGTGCGTTTGCGACGCGTTTCCAATTGTCATCAGCTTCGCCGGTCTTGGTGAACCGATCGATCTCGGCGGCATATTTAACAAAAAGGGCGTCGAGACCGAAATTGCCCATTGAGCGAAGTTCGCCGATCGCGGCCTTTGAGACAGAAGTGTTATCTGAAACCGCCATAGCGGCAAGTTCCTCATCCGATCTTCCAGCCGCAAAAAGATTTGATGAAAGAAGAAAAACCGCTGCAACAAGAAAAGAAAGTTTGAATTTCATTTAGTTAGCTCCCAAAACGAGATTTACTAGTCGAACGTTGGACAGTTGGACTTCTTGCACGGCTATTTTAGTTGTCCGCTAAAAAACTGGCTAAATTATGCCGAAGTCGCAGAAAGGGCTAGAATTAGATCAAGAGGAACAGAATATGAAGATCGCACTTGCCGCCGACCATGCCGGTTTTGAAGAAAAGGAAAAGATAAAAGGGACGCTTGACGAGATAGGTGTTGAGTATACGGACATGGGCACAAACTCGGCCGACCCAGTCGATTATCCCGACTACGCGCGAAAGGTTGGCGAAGCTGTTGCCGCTGGCGAATACGATCAGGGGTTGCTCGTCTGCGGCTCAGGAACGGGCATGGCGATAGCGGCGAACAAGGTGCACGGCGTTCGTGCGGCTGTCGCGTGGAATGAGGAAATTGCCCGCCTCGCACGTCAGCATAACAACGCGAATGTGCTCTCGCTCGCAGCACGCTATACGACCGACGAAGAAAACAAGAAGATCGTGAAAGCTTGGTTTTCCGCTGATTTCGAAGGCGGGCGTCACGAGCGTCGCTTGGAAAAGATATCGCGAATCGAAAAAGATGATCTAACACGATAGTTATGCTTCATCAGGCATATTTTCCATCATATCCCCTCGATCAATTCATCGAGGTATTAGTCTATTTCGAAGGTGTCGTTCACGCGCACGCCGTCGATCGTTTTTTGCCGAATGGCGACGTTGAGATATTGATCGATTTTAATGACACTCCACAATACATTTACGACAATCACACGTTAAAAGAGATACAGGCTTGTAATCACGTCTGGGCATCGGGTTTGAGAACTGAGCCGATAACAATTCCGTCGGGTAACGGATCTGCAATGATGGTCATTGCGTTCAAAATGGGAATGGCCGCGCCGTTCTTTCCTTTTCCTATGCATGAGATAAAGGACAGCGTGGTCGATGCAGATCTTGTTTGGGGAAGTGATTTTGGAACGCTTCGTGAAAGAGTTTTAGCAGTCAAAGACATTGATGAACGGTTTAAGATCGTTGAGAACTTTCTGGTGAGCAAATTTCATTCAAAGCTCGACGTGAACCCTTGTGTTGCTTTCGCGGTCGAAGAAATGACCAAGCGTCCTGACGGTCTTAATATCGCTCGCATGAATGAAAAGATCGGCTACTCGCAAAAGCATTTTACAGAGATGTTTCGACGTCAGGTAGGCGTGACGCCGAAATCTTATTTGCGATTAATGCGTTTTCAGAAAGCTATTCAGGCTATAGACAACACAACGAAAATAAATTGGGGAACGGTCGCATTTGAATGCGGCTTTTATGATCAGGCCCATTTCATCAATGATTTCAAGCACTTTTCGGGTTTCACGCCTGAACAATACGCCAAGATCCACACGAATTATCAGAACTACATACCTGTCGGATAGAAAAAAATCCTAGGTAAATTTTTTCCAATACACTCGCTTACGGTGTTGTGTACGATTGATGCATTATCGACGTTTCAGTCAATTTGGAGATAAAAATGGCACAGAAAACATCAGGCGAATTTGAAAAGGAATTTATGGACGGGCTGAAAGTCTCGACGGGTAAAGACTTGTCAGCATGGCTTAAGATCATTGACTGCTGCGGAACCAAAAAACGCAAAGAGGTTATAGCATGGTTAAAGACGGAACATGGCTTCGGCCACATGAACGCATCGCTGCTTGCGGGCATTCACGCAAACGGCGGCAAGCCTGTTTACGCGAGCACTGACGACCTGCTTGAAAATCAATTTGCAAAAGCTGCCGATATGAGGCCGTTGTATGATGAATTTATTTCATTTATTGCTAAAAACTTTCCGGCGGCTTCGATATTGCCAAAGAAAACTTATGTCTCGGTGTTGGAAAACCGCGAATTCGGTGCCGTGAACATCAAGGCGAAAGAACTTCGCATCGGCCTCGACCTTGGGGACCGGCCGTTTGATCAAATGGTTGAAAAAGCGAAACTCACCGGTCCAATGCCGCGGATATCGCACATGGTCGTCGTGTCTGATGCAGGGCAGTTAGACGATGGCTTAGCTGATCTGTTGAGGCAGTCACATTCGCGTTGTCATTAACCAAGCGCTTTGCGCAGAAATGCGATGAGCGGATACATTTCCTTCATCATTTTGACGAGGTTTTTAGGAAAGGCGGAGTCCGTCAAAGTCTTATCGCTTTTGAACTCGGTCCATGCCATAAATTCCTTGAGTTTCAAATACTCTATGGCTTTATGATCGGGATCGAAACCTTTTGGAACAGATTTTAAGGAATCGCCGCGCAGTTCACCGAACGTATCGAGAAAACTCTTTTTCTCGACGATCTTTAGAAAATCATTTGTGTTCTTTGCTACCGCATTGCGAATTTTCAGCGTCTCGCTGCCGTCAGGGATATGCTTGCCGCCCGCGATAAAACTCTTGCCCGGTTCTAGATGAAAATAATAGCCCGGCTGCATAGATTTTCGACCGCCGGGACTAATGTAGGCACCAAGGTTTGATTTGTAAGGGCTTTTGTCTTTTGAAAAACGCACGTCGCGATAAATGCGAAAGACGCAGGGTTTTGGATCTATTGAAGCAACTGCGCCGTCAACTTTGCCGATCTCACCTATCAGGTAACCGACGAACGCGGTCATATTGTCCTGAGCCGCATCAAACGCTTTCTTGTTTGCCTGAAACCATTCGCGGTTGTTGTTTTTATCGAGTTTTTTGAGAAAATCGAATGTCTCTTTTGTCAGCATAATTTTGCTATCATAGCACGTTGTTAATTGCCATATGAACAAGATAATTACTCTTTCATGCATACTCCTTTTTGTCATGTCGATTACCGGCCAGACCAGTAAGTACAAGATCACTTTCAATACGCCTGAAGACTCAAAGACAGACGATTATGAAGTTTATTCGATGAATATTGACGGCACAGGCCGGAAGAATATTACAAAGAATAAAGATGTGGCGTGGACATATTACGCCTGGAAAGACCGGCTGTTTTTTGTGAGCGATCGCGGAGCGTGCCGGCGATGTTACTTCCTTTATGAATCGGATGCCGATGGCAACAATGTAAGAAAAGTGACCAACCTTCAGTTGGAAGACTCGTGGATGGGCTCGCGAAATTATGGCAGAGAGCTGGTCGTTACTGGACGCGTTGATACGCGAATTCGTTATCAACTTTTCATTGTCGATACGAAAACGGGCCAGTACCGTCAGCTAACCAACGATCCTGCAGCGGCATTTCGCGATCCATCGTTTTCACCCGATGGCAAGAAAATAATTTACGTTTACAAAAAGAACCGTACTGATCGCGCAGAGATCGAGGAGTTATATGTGATGAACGCGGACGGGTCGAACTCGAAAAAACTCACCACATATCCATCGAACGATCCGCTTGCTAAAGACCCAGGTTATAAGGTCGGGCCGCCGCATTGGAATGCTAAACACAAATTCATCACCTATCAGTCAAATCAGGCAGGGAAGCAGTCGATTTACGCAGTTACGCCCGATGGCAAACGCCAGTGGAAATTGACGGACAGCAGATTGGACGAAGGCTGGCACGACTGGTCGCCGGATGGCGAATGGCTGGTCTTTGACAGCCGTGACGAAGCGACCGGCCGTTACGACCTGTATCTGATGAATTACAAAAGCAAGGAAACGAAAAAACTAACGGGCGACAGTCCACTGAAATATCACCAGTCGCCCGTGTTCATTGATGTCAAGTAAGTTTGGTTAGCCACCGTGAGCCGCCTTTGCTCGTTCGTTCAGTTCCTCGGGGCTGAGGTCTTCCTTGTGAGTGGCAAAGCCCCATAAATGGCCGAACGGGTCTTTAAAATGTCCCGAACGGTCTCCGTAGAATTGATCCGCCACAGGCTTTAACACTTCGAGGCCTTCGGCAATTGCCTTTTCGGTGAAAGTGTCCACGTCTTCAACGTAAATATAGAGGCTCACGCCCGAACCGCCGATCGTCTCAGGTCCAACTGCCATCGGAGGGAATTCATCCGCCAACATAAATATCGCGTTGCCGATCTTCATTTCGGCGTGGCCTACCATTCCGGGGCCTCCAATGCGGAACAACTCCTCGGCTCCAAAAGCACGCTTGTAAAAATCAATGGCTGCTTCGGCATTTCGGCAGATCAAATACGGTGTGATGCCTTCGTAACCGTCAGGTATAGCTTTGACTGACATAAACAATCCCTCCCTTAATTTTGGAATTACTCGAATTTATTGCGAAATACGCTTGATGTCAATGGTTTTGTTTCAAAATTTGAGTTGAATGCAAGTGTGGCGTAAGATTGTCCAAAAATATTTTTCTTATGAAAGTGATCGATCTCCGCAGCGATACAGTTACAAAACCGAGCGACGCTATGCGGGCGGCTATGGCGAACGCAGAGGTCGGAGACGACTTTTTTGGCGACGACCCGACGGTCAACCGTTTGCAGGAGCGTGCGTGCGAGGTCTTTGAAAAAGAAGCGGCGCTGTGGGTGCCAACCGGCTGTATGGGAAACGAGATCGCTGTCAAGGTTCATACAAAACCCGGGCAGGAGATCGTTACCGAAGATCGCGGGCATATTTTGAATTACGAGCTTGGAGCTGCGGCTCTCATTTCAGGTGTGACAATTCGGGCGGTGAAAAGCGCTGACGGTTCGGGACATCTGAAATGGGACGAGATCAAGCGGGTTCTAAGGATCGATACACCGTATTTTCTGTCTGCGACCGGCTTGGTTTGCCTCGAAAACACACACAATTTCGGCGGCGGCAGTGTGATGTCAGCCGAGGCCTGCACCGATATTTGCGCACGCTGCCACGCTCTAGGTCTGCCCGTTCACATGGACGGTGCGCGTATTTTTAATGCATCTGTTGCTCTGAATGTGTCCGTCGCGAATCTGACGAAACATTGCGACTCGGTGATGTTCACGCTTTCCAAGGGCCTTGGCGCCCCGGCCGGTTCGATCCTTCTCGGGACAAAGGAGTTTATTGAAGAGGCGCGCATCTGGCGGAAACGCCTCGGCGGCGGAATGCGGCAGATCGGCATTCTTGCAGCGGCAGGCCTGATAGCTCTTGAGGAAGGACCAAAACGACTGCATGAGGATCACACAAATGCAAAAACTCTCGCGATTGGCCTCGCGGACATCCCGGGCATTCAGATCGATGCCGATAAAGTTGTGACCAATATCGTGATATTTGACATTTCAGCGACGGGCAAAACGTCTGATGAGATAGTGAACCTGCTTGAGAAAAAAGGTGTTCTTGCCGTCGGTTTTGGTACTCAGATCAGGATGGTGACGCACCTGGACGTGTCGCAGTGTGACGTCGCTAATTCTATTGCTTTGATGAGAGATATTTGTTATCCGTAAATTCGGAATGAACATAGAACAACTTCGAAAATATTGCCTATCCTTTCCGGGTGCGACCGAGGACATCAAATGGGGAGCCGATCTGTGTTTTTGCGTCGGCGCGAAGATGTTTTGCGTGACCGGTGCTGATTCTATCTCGGGTGGAATGTCGATAAAATGCACGCCAGAGAAGTTTGACGAGCTGATCGAACGCGAAGGCATCGACCCGGCGGCCTATGTCGGGCGATACAAGTGGGTGCATATCACCGACCTCAATGCGGTGACGCCTAGCGAACTAAAATCACTTATCGAGGAGTCATACGAACTGGTTTTTGATAAACTACTTCGAAGGTCAAAAAAACTATCAAATAGCACGCCAAACGCGTGGACTCACAACATGATAATCGCAATTGACGGGCCCAGCGGAGCGGGCAAATCCACTTTGGGAAAAATGCTCGCAAAGAAGCTGAAGCTGCTCTATCTCGATACGGGAGCAATGTATCGTGCAGTTGCTCTAGCCGTAACCCGAGCTGGTGTGCCGTATCGAGACGTAGATCGCATTGCAGATATTGCTGAAAATTCTGAGATCGATCTTATCGGCGAACCCGACGCGATGAAGGTGATGCTTGACGGCCAAGATGTTTCCGTGGACATCAGAACGCTTGACGCCGCTCAGTCAGCGTCGGTCGTATCGACGATCTCAGAGGTTCGGCGGATAATGGTCGAACATCAACGGGCCATAGGCGAATCTGCGCCGACAGGCTGTGTTCTCGAAGGCCGAGACATCGGCAGCGTTGTTTTTCCTAAAGCCGACATCAAGTTTTTTCTAACAGCGACGCCTGAGGCCAGAGCCCGGAGGCGCTTTATGGAAGATCAGTCAAAGGGCCGAATTTCCACCTATGAACAAACACTCGCCGAGATCAATGAACGCGACGAACGCGATGTATCGCGTGAAGACTCGCCGCTGACCATCGCCGTCGACGCGATCGTCATAGATACGAGCGAACTCGACCTGAGCGAAGTGTTTGAACAGATGCTTTCAAAGATCAACGAAAGTCACGCTTCTGCGGCGTAAAAGTTTGACTTGAAGGCATCTTATCGATAACATCATAAGTTGCTCTTTGTATGCTCCCGTAGCTCAGTTGGATAGAGCGACGGCCTTCTAAGCCGTAGGTCGCACGTTCGAGCCGTGCCGGGGGTAAAAATTTTAAGATGGCGGCTATAGTTCAGCGGTTAGAGCGCCTGATTGTGGTTCAGGATGTCGAGG
>CAZGSC010000168.1:0-6957 GCA_964528325.1 uncultured Chloracidobacterium sp.
TCGTATCTGACTATGTTCATGATCATTTCCTCCAAAATTTCAAGATAAATGACTAATTACTTAGTCCACAAGAATAATAAAATATGAGTGTCCTATTGTCAAGGGCCTGATAAAATATTTTTTGATGTTGTTTTTTCTTTGTTTTTTGCAATTTAGAGGTGACACTCCAGGCTTTGTCGGTTATATTTATTGAGCATCTTTCCTCAATAACTGAACTTTCAGATCCGCGTCCGCGAGCACAAAATGGTGCGGACGATTAGAAAATGAAGATTTTTCGTGAAGTTCTTTGGCCATTGGTAGCTGTTTTCGCTGCGTTCGTAGTCGGCGGGATAATTGTCCTGCTGATCGGCGACAATCCTTTTCAGACTTTTTACCAACTTATCGGTAATTCTTTTGGCTCGCTCAACAATCTGGGCTACACGCTGTTCATCGCGACGCCGTTGATATTTACAGGCCTTGCGGTAGCGGTCGCGTTTCGCTGCGGGCTTTTGAATATCGGAGCCGAAGGGCAGCTTTATGTCGCAGCTTTTGCTACCGCGTGGGTCGGTATCAAGTTTGGCGGCAGCGTAGTCACGATCTTTGGCAAGCAGGAAGACTGGTCGTGGTTCAGTTTGCCGTCAGTGCTGCTTGTCCCGTTGTGCATTCTTACAGCTGTTGTTGTCGGCGGTCTGTGGGGAGCCATCCCGGGGATACTAAAGGCAAAATTCGGATCGCACGAAGTCATCAACACGATCATGCTGAACTTTATCGGCATATCGCTGGTCAGTTATTTTACGCAATATTATTACAAGATACCGGGCGACCCTATCATGCAGACGGCTGAGATAGGCAAGGGCGCTCATATACCGCGCATCAGCCAGTTCATCTATGGAATGCCTCCATTTGTGCCGCTGAGTGTTGCTTTTTTGCTGGCGATACTGATGTGCGTGCTGGTGTATGTTTTCTTGTGGAAGACTAAATGGGGCTATGA
This sequence comes from uncultured Chloracidobacterium sp., assembly GCA_964528325.1. Taxonomy (GTDB): domain Bacteria; phylum Acidobacteriota; class Blastocatellia; order Pyrinomonadales; family Pyrinomonadaceae; genus OLB17. The sequence continues at coordinate 971 of CAZGSC010000168.1, forward strand.
GCTGCGTGCGGTAGGCGAAAATGCATCAGCGGCAGAATACGGCGGTATCAATGTAAAGAAGCAGATAGTTCTGGCAATGACGATCTCGGGCGGCTTAGCCGGAATGGTTGCTATAGGCGAAGTTCTGGGTTACCGCTACAACTATTACGACGGTTTTTCGGATGGATGGGGATTTTTGGGCATCGCGGTCGCCTTGCTTGGGCGCAATCATCCGCTCGGCATATTTATCGCGGCTATATTTTTTGCCGTGCTGAAGCGAGGCGAGATATTTGTCGATATTGAGACGAAATATGTTTCCAAAGACCTTGTAGAGGTTCTCCAGGCCATCATCATCATTTTTGTAGCGGCACTGCAGAGATATACGAGGAAATAGAATGAGCGAGTTACTAACACCAACATTTTTACTCATTTTGCTTTTTTCGATGATACGCAGCGCAACGCCGTTGATCTTTGCGGCATTGGGCGGTATGTTTTCTGAGCGGGCGGGCGTGATCAACATTGCTCTCGAAGGGTTAATGCTTACCGGAGCATTCACAGCTGCGGTTGTCACATATGAAGCGCAAAATCCGTATCTCGGTTTCGTTGCCGGCATGGTTGCAGGTGCTGTGGTCGCCGTGGTTTTTGCGGTCGCTGTTATTAAGTTTGAGGCGGATCAGGTTGTTGCCGGGTTTGCGATAAGTATGTTGATGTTGGGGCTTCCGGCTGTGATCAGCGCTCGGCTTTATGATTCGGCGGGTTCGACACAGCAGATCGCAAAGGAGTTTTTGCTGCCGGATTTTTACAATCGCCTTTCAATTGCGTCCATTCTTGCGTTTGCCATCGTTCCCGTATGTTGGTATGTGCTGTATAAGACGCCATTCGGTTTACGAATTCGTGCGGCTGGTGAAAATCCCGAAGCCGCAGATGCAGCGGGCGTTAATGTGATCCGTTTACGTTACGTTGCCGTTGTCATTTCCGGCGTTTTGGCAGCCGCTGGCGGTGCATACCTGTCGATCGGGCAATCGTCGCTTTTCACACGTGGAATGACTGCCGGGCGAGGTTATATTGCTCTCGCCGCCTTGATCCTGGCTAAATGGAAGCCGATCCCGGTTCTTTTTGCATGTCTTTTCTTTGGATTTACCGAAGCCCTTTCTATACAGATGCAGGGCGTTATCAAGATGCCGTCTGGCGAAGATATTCCGGTGCAGTTCATCCAAATGATCCCGTATGTGCTGACTATAATCGTGTTGGCAGGCTTTATTGGCCTATCGCGCGCGCCAAAGGCTTTGGGAATTCCGTATCGGAAAGAGAATTGATCGGGCAGAGATCTTTAGCCACGAATTACACGAATAGCACGAATTTAATATCCTATTTATTTGTGTTATTCGTGTAATTCGTGGCTAAATTCCTTTTACGTTTTGTTGTAAATCAATGTCATATGAAAAGGCGGCGGACGCAGCCGCATATATCAAATCAAAATATTCCGGTGAGTGCAGAGCTGCGATAGTTCTCGGCAGCGGCCTCGGTGCGTTTGCCGACGAACTGACGAATGCTGTCAGAATTCCGTACGAAGAGATCCCCGGATTTGCGCGCTCGACTGTCGAGGGCCACGCCGGCCAGCTTGTTCTTGGCGAGATCAACGGTATTGCGGTTGCCGTTCAGCAAGGCCGCTTTCATTTTTATGAAGGCTACGACATGGAGCAAGTGATGCTGCCGGTTCGCACGTTTGGTTTGATGGGAATAAAGAATCTTATTCTTACAAACGCCGCTGGCAGTCTTAATAGCGACATGACGCCGGGAAGTTTGATGCTCATTACCGATCACCTGAATTGCCTCGGTGTTAATCCTCTTCGCGGGCCCAATGATAATCGTTTCGGGCCGCGTTTTCCGGATATGAGCGAGGTTTATGATCGTGAATTTCAGCAGATCGCGCATGACGAGGCCCATGCGATCGCCCGTGAGCGATTTGAGAATGGACATGACAAAGAGCTGACCGATTTTCTAAATCGCGGTATCTATTGCGCTTTATCCGGCCCGACATACGAGACGCCGGCTGAGATCCGAATGTACAGACAGTTCGGAGCCGACGCGGTCGGCATGTCGACCGTGCCGGAGGCGATAGCGGCACGGCATCAGGGCATGAGTGTCCTTGGTATTTCGTGCATAACCAATCTCGCTGCCGGCATGAGCGATGAGCCGATAAATCACGAAGAGGTAATGGAAACAGGAGCTCGTGTCGCAGAGGTTTTCAAAGAACTGCTTAGACGAGTAATCAATAGAATATGTTCATAGGTATTTGCGGCGGAACAGGTTCGGGAAAGACGACCATCGCGAGGTCGATCGTTGAAGCGGTCGGCGAGCAAAACGTTGTGCTTGTCGAGCAGGATTCATATTACCGAAACTTAGCGGACATGCCGCTTGACGAACGTCATCAGGCGAACTTCGATCATCCCGATTCGATCGACAGCGACATGCTCGTCAATCATCTGCTGCGTTTGAAGCAGGGCTTGCAGGTCGAGATGCCGTTGTACGATTTTAAGTCACATACACGCAGCGACCGCATTGAGATCATTGAGCCAAGGCCCGTGGTGGTCGTTGAAGGTATCTTGATATTTGCGGAAGCACGCGTTCTTGATCTGCTTGATGTGCGCGTTTTTGTCGATACGCCCGACGACATTCGATTTATCCGCCGTCTCCAGCGTGACATTGTGGAGCGCGGACGAACGGTCGAATCGGTGATCGGGCAATACTATAGAACGGTTAGGCCAATGCACCACGAATTTGTAGAGCCCTCAAAACGGCACGCAGACATTATTGTTCCCGAAGGCGGGCAAATGGGCGTCACTGTCGAATTCCTTTGCAGCCTCGTGCGTGAGAAACTAAAAGAAGAGAAGAAAGCAGTAAATTAAGTGATGGAACATTCAGAGAAAGAACTAGTTGAAGCAGCAAGACGCGTGCGTGAGAACGCCTACGCGCCATTTTCGGAATTTAAGGTCGGAGCGGCGCTTGAGACTGACGACGGCGAGATCATTGTCGGCAGCAACGTCGAATCCGCAAGCTACGGTCTAACTGTTTGCGCCGAGCGCGTCGCCGTATGGAACGCGATCTCACAGGGCAAACGAAAGATAAAACGAATTGCAGTCGTCGCCGATACAGAAGACTTGACTCCACCATGCGGCGTTTGCCGACAGATCATCTGGGAATTCGGCGGCAACATTCCGGTGATATTTGCGAACCTTCATGGTAAGGTCGAGACGGTCCAGATGAGGGATCTGCTGCCGCGCGCTTTTGATACTAAATTTTTAAAGTAAGCAATGGCTGTTCCTGATTTTCAAACCATTATGCTTCCACTCATCCAAATGATGAGTGATGGGCAGGAATACTCGCTTACTCAGATGATCGATTATCTGGGAAAAAAATTCAATCTTTCTGAAAAAGACATAACAGAGCGCATTCCTAGCGGAAGACAAACGAAATTTTACAACCGCGTTGCCTGGGCGACCACGCACCTTAAGAAAGCAATAGTTATCGAGAATACGAAACGCGGAGTATTTCGTATAACGCAACGGGGATCTGACTTACTAGCCGAGAATCTTGCTAAAATCGACCTATCAGTTCTTCGCAAATATCCTGAATTTGTTGAATTCAGAAACCAAAATAGGTTAAATGAGCCGAAAACAATAACGGTTGAGCCTGCCTTAGAAAGTTCTAAGACACCGGACGAACTTTTGTATGAATCGTATCGAACAATCCGGGAAGCGCTTGCAGGTGAGATTCTTGAAAAAATAATGTCTTGTTCCTCGGATTTCTTTGAGCAGCTAGTCGTTGAAGTGCTAGTTAAGATGGGCTATGGCGGAACTCTTCAAGACGCTGGTGAGGCGATTGGCAAGAGTGGAGACGGCGGAATTGATGGAATCATCAAAGAAGATCGGCTTGGGTTGGATGTGATCTATTTGCAAGCTAAGCGATGGGATGGAAATGTGGGCCGTCCTGAAATTCAGAAATTTGCCGGCGCTCTTCTTGGCAACCAATCTCGAAAAGGCGTTTTTATTACTACATCATCTTTTAGCAAAGAAGCAAGGGCGTATGTCAAGACAATCGCTGCTACTATAATATTGATTGATGGTGATGACCTTGCCGACTTGATGATTGATTTCAATGTTGGTGTTTCCGTTGAAGCCGCGTATGAAATAAAGCGTATTGATTCTGATTATTTTGTTGAAGAATGAGTGAGCTAAAAGACATCCCAGAACTGCGATTAGACAAGACCAAAATAAAGGTCGTTTCGATATCAGACAAATCTGACGAGATCGAGTATTGGAAAAACACGACAACTAAAGAACGGCTGCAACACGCTGAGCGGTTGCGCCGAATTGCCTATGGAGCTAGAGCTACCGCAAGACTTCAAAGAACTCTTCAGATCGTTAAACGCGAAGAGCGTTGAATATCTTCTTATCGGCGGCTATGCCGTGATCATTCACGGTTATGTGCGGAATACGAACGATATAGACGTGGTCGTTTCAAACGATCCAGTGAATGTCACTAAATGCCTTGAGGCTCTCGATGACTTTGGTTTTGGAGGCTCCGACCTTCGAAATGCGCTAACTTCCGATGAAAAAGATATTGTGCGGATGGGCATTGAACCCATGAAGATAGAAATACTCAATTATCTCAATGGTGTGGATTTTGCTGAGGCCTATGGCAGACGTATAACTAAAACCGTTGAAGATATTAAGATCGATGTTATCTCCCTCCGTGACCTGATCGCCAATAAAGAGGACGTAGGCAGGCTGCAGGACTTGCTTGATGTTGAAAAATTAAAGGAACGTAACGATTTATAAGTATGGATAAGGTGAAAATTCTCTTTACATTTCTTTGTCTTTTTTCGCTTTCGCTTTCAGGGTTGGCACAAAAGCTTCCGCCTGAGGTAAGTCGAACGATTCCGACGGTAAAGGGAAGCGGGTGGTTCTCGGCAGATACTGTCATCATTGGCGGCACCGTTGTCACAATGGACGCACAGCGCCGCGTTATCGAGAACGGAGCGGTCGCGATCAAAGGTGACAAGATCGTTGCTGTAGGAACCGCAGCAGAGATCAAAAAAGCATATCGAACAACACGCACGATCAACGCCACTGGCAAAGTCATCATTCCCGGCCTTATCAACACGCACACGCATGTGCCGATGACGCTGTTTCGCGGTATCTCGGACGATCTTGATCTAAACGATTGGCTGACGAAATATATTTTTCCCGCCGAGGCAAAGAATGTTGATGAGCAGTTCGTTCGCGCGGGAACGCGGCTTGGGCTTGCTGAGATGATACGCGGTGGAACGACGACGTACTGCGACATGTATTATTTTGAGGACGCGATCGCAGACGAGACGAAGAAGGCGGGCGTTCGCGGTGTGCTGGGCGAGACGATCATAGATTTTCCGGTCGCCGACAATAAAACCAACGCCGAGGCGATGGCATATACGGAACGCTTTCTTAAAAAATGGCAGAACGACAGTCTCATAGTTCCGGCTTTGGCTCCGCATGCGCCTTATACGGTTTCGACAGATCACTTGAAAGCGATCCGGGCGATGTCGGATAAATACAACGCTGCTGTTGTCACCCACGTCGCTGAGACAAAAAAAGAGCGCGACGACATAAAAAAACAATACGGCGATACGCCGATGGCTTATCTCGGCAAGATCGGGTTTCTCTCAAATCGTGTTATTGCCGCTCACACAGTCTGGATCAGTGACGAAGAGATCGACATGATGAATATCTTGGGTGTCGGCTCAGCTCACAATCCTCAGTCGAACATGAAGCTTGCGTCCGGCGTTGCGCCTGTTCCGGCGATGCTGGCAAAGAATGTTGCGGTCGGCCTCGGCACCGACGGAGCCGCGTCTAACAACGACCTCAACATGTGGGAAGAAATGGATACTGCTGCAAAGCTGCACAAACAGTTTTCCGGCGACCCAAAAACACTTCCTGCCGAGCAGGCTTTTGAGATGGCGACGATCC
>CAZGSC010000169.1:0-6927 GCA_964528325.1 uncultured Chloracidobacterium sp.
GTCCATCCCGGCTCGATTCGGCATGGTCATAGCTCCCGCTTCTCCCGGGGCCGCTTCAGTTCCGGGTTTTGGTATCGGTATTCCTAGATTGCTGTCGGTTACGCCGGCTCGAAGCTCGGCTATAACTTCCTGCGGCTTGCCGTCGCACACAACATCACCTTGCCAATCGTAAAAACCACTATGACTGACGCGCAGATGATGATTACCGCTTTGAATCCCTTCAAGCAGAAGAGCGCCGTCATCTCTCGTTTGGCCAACGGAAATGTTGTCAATAAACACTGATGATTTTGGCGGTTTCGACACGATCTTGAGAGATGAGACCGGTAGAGAAGTACCGGAAGTCGCATGGATCGACGGCGTTCCAGGATAGATCGCCTGCCTTAGTTCATTAACAAACGCCTCGACCGAAGGTGTTCTGTTCTTAGGATCTTTTTGCAGCGTATGAAGAACCGCTTGTTCCAGAGCCGGCGAAATACTGACACCGACAGAAGCAAAGGTCGGGAGCGGGTCCGAAATATGCTTCTTCATGATCGCAGGTATAGACGAACCTTTGAACGGCACGTCACCGGCAAGCATTTGAAAAAGCATCACGCCGAGCGAGTAAATATCGGCACGAGAATCCGGCTCTTCATCGGCCCATTGCTCAGGAGCCATATAATATGGCGAGCCCATAAGACCGGTCGTTTGAGCTTGGATGAATGAGCCGAGAAGCTCTCCGGACTTGATCTTTGCGAGGCCGAAATCAAGAATTTTCACAGCAGTCGCAAGGTTAGGCTTACCGCTGCAGATCATGACGTTGAGCGGTTTAAGGTCACGATGGACAATACCCTGATGATGGGCAGCTCCGACCCCTGCGCAAACGGCGGCGATCAATTCAAATGCCTTTTCCGGGGACAGCGATTTCTCACGGGCTAGCAGATCATGGAGCGATTCGCCCTCGACGAATTCCATCACCAGAAACGGCACGGAGCCGTCTATGACGCCGTAATCCGTAACGGCAACAACGTTCTGATGTCGAATAGCCGCAGCAGCAAGTGCTTCCTGTCGAAATCTTGTAACAAGCTGCGGATCGTTGCCAACAAGATCTGGCAAGATCACCTTGATGGCAAGTTGGGTTTTTAGGTAAGCGTGACGAGCCTTGTAAACCACTCCCATGCCGCCCTGTCCGAGACGGCATTCGATGTGATATTTGCCTTCCAACACCGGAGCACCAGCGATAGTGTGCACCGTTGGCATACCGTCATGCGGACAAGAGATGACGTCGTCCGCGAAACAGTTTTTACATAGCTGGCATTCTTTCATTGAGGATTTGAATAACTAAGAAAATCTGCATCCGGCACTGAAAACCTTTAGATGTATGCTCCGCAGAAGAAGTAGCTCTTCAAACATATGATTCTAGTTTTTTTACCTTTTTCAAGCAAGGCAAGATTTGAGTGGCTTTGGCTGTGAGTTGTGAGGAGAAAGCAAAGCGGTCTTATATTTCCCGATCGGCCGCGCATTTTGCCAGAAACGCCGATGTCACCGACATGCTTGCTGCTGCTGTCTGTCAGTGAAATTTGCTTGCAAAAAAAGGCCGTCGGGAGTAAGCTCATTTTGAGTTTACGTTTCCAAACCAATCTTCCTTAACTCCATAGTTTATCTTCAAGGTTCTTCTGACCAACGTGAATTGTCTATAAAATCCTCCAAAGGAGATCGATCTCATGAACCATCCTGTTGCCGCATCCCGCACAACTATTTCAACGCTGTTTATTTCTCGGTCATTTGTTATTAGCGTACTGCTTGTGATCGCCTTGGCTCTCATTCAAAGCGGCGGTCGAGTTGTTGTGGCTGACGCAACATCTGCGATGGCCCATGACTCCTCTGAGAACAACTTCATTCAAAAGAGCAGTAGGATCGACAGCTACTCATATAGAAATGATACTTCGCCGCCGCTACGCGACATGGCGCGAATTCCGAAGGATGAGAATAAGACCGATCTCGAGGATGAGGCGAGGCCAGCTTCCAACCCTGACTCCAAGGTGATCTTTGTTTCGGGCATTTCGGCCGATGACGGCTTACAAATTGGTTCATTGCAAAACTTCAAGATCGTCAACGATCAATTTGAGATTTTTGACAAAGCCACAGGCCATTCGATCTTGGGCCCTGTGGATGTTTCATCGATTTGGGCAGGCTTTGATACTGCCTGTGCAGATCGCTCTTCGGGAAAAGCTGTTGTTCTTTACGACGAGGCCGCCGACCGTTGGGTGATAAGCCGTTTTGCTGCACCTTCGACAAACAAGCCGATCACTGAGGAATGTTTTGCCATTTCGACAAGCAGCGACGCTACTGGTTCTTATTACAGGTACGTCTTTCACCTCGGCGGAAACTTCATAGATTCTCCGCATCTTGACATCCGTGGTGATAAATATTTCATGAGCGACAGCGTCTACAATGAGGAGCTCACAGAGCGTTTGGGCAGTCAGTTTTTCAACCTCGACCGGACTGCAATGCTCGCAGGCGCGGCAGCAAGCTTCACAACTCCCGGTATCGACACTGGAGTAGGCGAAACTTACTCTATTTCCGAACGCGGCGTTAATATCGGGGCAAGACCAGAGGCTCCTGCGACCGTACTTACCATCAACCTGACCTATGATCCCGATGCCACGTTCACGGCTGCCGGTTTGACCCTAACGGATATCACGAACATGAAAGCGGCAAACACATACGCCGCACAGCAGTTCACCAGCAATTTTCACGATCCGATCAATGTCAACATAAAGATCACCGCTGTCGCCGGCACCGGCACGCTAGGCCAAAGCAGTACATTCCTCGCTCTTCCGACTTTTGCCAACATGAGAAACGCGACATTTAACGACCGTTCTTCTACTGATGACAACACAGCTACCGGAGCTACTGGGTCACTGCCATCCACATTAGTGGATCCGGTGGCCGGCCCTCATGATTATCTCGTATCAACGGCGCAGGCAAAGGCCCTCGCCCTCAGCGCCGACGGCCTCTCCAACGATGGAACCTACACATTTGGCGGCGGGCATTCTTACACATACGACCCGCTTAACCGTGCGGTCGCTGGCAAGTTTGATTATATCGGCGTTTCGATGCATGAGATGTCCGAGATCATGGGACGCATAGGACTGATGGGGCAAAATCTCACAGGAAATCCGGACTATATGCAGATGGACCTGTTTCATTTTACCGGCGCAGGCACTCGCGGCCTGAACAATGGATCCGGTAGAAATTTCTCTGTTGATAACGGAACAACACTTCTCAAGTTATGGAACAACGCAGCAGTGAACGGCGGCGATCTTGCGGACTGGGCGAGCGGTACAAATGATTGCTTTAATGCATTCAGTAGTTCTGGAGTAAAAAACGATCTCTCAGCCGTCGATATCAGAAATATGGACGTGATCGGCTACGACCTCGGAGCGGGAACGACACCAACAAATACTGCGACGCCAACAAGAACAAATACCTCAACACCTACGGTAACCGCGACCTTCACGCCGACAAGGACAAATACCGCAACTCCAACCGCAACCTTCACGCCGACTGCTGCCTTTACGCCGACAAACACTGCTACTGCAACGGCGACGGCAACAGCAATTCCGTCCTGCACGCCGTCTGAAAGGATTGGAGACGGTACGTTTGAAGCTGGAACTCCCTGGCCTTTATGGACCGTGCATACCTCGACGAACTTTGGCACTCCGCTATGCAATATCGGTGTATGCGGAACTGGTGGCGGCGCGGCCGGGCCGTTCGCCGGAAACAACTGGGCATGGTTCGGGGGAGCCGCCCCAGAGACAGCAACGCTGGGACAAAACGTGACGATCCCGTCAGGTGTCACCGCAACGCTGAGCTTCCAATTGAGGATCGGGACGGTAACGACTCCGTTCACCGACACGCTGGTGGTGACGATAGATGGGACACAGATTGCGAGCTTTACGGAACCTGCAACCGCTGAGCCGGCATACACCTTGAGGACATTCGATGTAAGCTCGTTTGCCAATGGGGCCTCGCATGCACTGTTGTTCACCTACAGCGGGCCAACAACAGGCTCGTCGAGTTTTGTTGTAGATAATGTGTCACTGGTAGCGGGCTGTCCGGCCGCAACACCTTCGATCAGTGGAACGATCACATACGCGAACGCAGCGGCACCTCCGGTATTCATTTCGAACGCTACAGTCACGGGCAATGGTTCGCCAAATACTTCTACCGTTACCGCAGTTCCGGGGGCAGCTGCCGGCCAATACACACTGACTGGATTTGGTGCCGGTGCTTATACTGTCTCGCCATCCAAGACGACCGGACAAAATGGTATCAGTTCAAACGATGCGGCACGCATCGCACAGCATGTTGCCAGCACTGTCTTATTGACGAACAATAGCCAAAAAGTTTCAGCCGACGTTAGCAACAACGGAGCGATCTCATCCTTCGATGCGGGCCAGATCGCTACTTTTGTCGCTTCTGGTACGGGGCCGGGAACCGGAATAACGGGAAATTGGCGATTCTTCCTGCCTCCAGGACCAAACTTCCCGGTAGGTGCGTCACCGACAAGCAGGACATATGCATCGGTATCGGGCAATTCAACAGGCGAGAATTATGTGGGCATCCTGAGCGGAGATGTATCAGGTAACTGGAACAACACCGGAGCACGGCCCAAAACACATGGGCCAGAGTTGCCAATTGCGGTCAATTTACCTGATATGCAGGCGCCTGCTGGCAAAGATCTGATCGTGCCTGTTTATGTCGGAAACATTGCTAATAAGGAAGTGATCTCCTATGAATTCGATCTCAGGTATGACCCGAACGTGCTGCAGCCCACAGCCGACCTCGTCGATGTTGCGAGCACGGCCAGCCGCGGCCTGATCGCGGTGTTTAATTCTAAAGAATCCGGGCTGATAAGAGTCGTACTTTACGGACCAATGCCGATAAACGACGAAGGCGTGCTGCTGAACCTGAGATTTACTCCGGTCGGAACACCCGGCTCGGTCTCACCGCTTACATGGGAACGAATAATGTTCAACGAAGGTGAACCGGAAGTCGCGACGATCGACGGATCCGTCCAACTGTCGTTTTAGCAACTTCAACCTTTGACAACAATGTTAACGAGGCGTTTCGGCACGACAACGACCTTGACGACCTCTTTGCCGTCGGTGTATTCGCGGACTTTTTCGTCCGCGAATGCCATCGTCTCAAGCTCCTGGTTTGACGCTTCGGGCGATGCCATCAGACGCGAACGCAGCCTGCCATTGACCTGCAACGGTATCTCGATCTCGTCTGCCTTCGCAAGCTCCTCATTGAATGCAGGAAATCGAGCGTCATTTGCGACAATGCCGTTCTCATTGCCTATCAGCACCGAGAAAAGCTCTTCGGCAGTGTGCGGCGAGAACGGCGCCAGCATCAGGACGAGGCTCGTGAGGGCTTCACGCACCGCGAAAATATCGTCGTCGCTAGCTTTGCCTGGCTCGATCGAAAAATCTCCGACCGCGTTAGACAATTCCATCAATGCCGCAACCGGCGTGTTGAACTGCAGGCTTTCAAAATTATCGGAAACACGCTTGATCGTCTGATGGGTCTTTTGACGGAGTTTGCGTGACGGCGAGCTTTTATCGACTTGGCTGTCTGCTGACTGTTGATTGCCGACTGCCGACTGCCACTTGTATACCTGCCGCCAAACACGTTGCAGAAAGCGAACCGCACCTTCGATGCCTGCTTCATTCCAAACCAATTCATTCTCGATCGGAGCGGCAAACATTACAAAAAGCCGGGCAGCATCGGCTCCGTAGATCTCAACCATTTCGTCGGGATCGACACCATTGCCCTTTGATTTGGACATCCGCTCGATGCCGTATTTCAGGGGCTTGCCCTCGGCGGAGACGGCACTGGTGATCTTTCCTTTGGCATCACGGGTCACGGTGACCGTTGCAGGCATTTGGTAGATCTTCTTGCCTGTTTCGTCATCAAAAAACGTCTCGCCGACCACCATTCCCTGCGTCAGCAGCCGCTTGAACGGCTCGTCGAATTTAACCAAGCCGAGATCGCGCATCACTTTCGTCCAAAAACGCGCGTAGATGAGATGCATGACTGCATGGTCGTCGCCGCCTATGTATTGATCGACCGGCGTCCAGTAGGCAGCTGTTTCAGTATCGAACGGCAGGATCTCATTCTGCGAATCCGTGTAGCGGAAGTAATACCACGACGAATCGACAAAAGTATCCATCGTATCCGTGTCGCGTTTTGCCGGGCCGTCACAATTCGGGCAAGTTGTTTCGTAAAACTCAGGCACTTTTGCAAGCGGTGATTCGCCAGTTCCTGTGAACGGAGCAGTGTCTGGCAAACGCACCGGTAAATTCTCAAATTTTTCAGGTACCGTGCCGCACTTATCGCAGTAAACGATCGGTATCGGCGATCCCCAAAACCTCTGCCTCGAAATGCCCCAATCACGCAAACGATACGTCGTGGCAGCTTCGCCGAAACTATGTTTGGCGGCGTACTCGGCCATTTCCTTTTTGGCCTGATCGCTCGTTTTGCCGTTCCAGTAGTCAGAATGAACAAGCACGCCATAGTCACTCATTGCCTGCTCCAACGCCAATGCTTGCATTGTATTGTGCTCATGAACCAAATGCGGCTCAGATATGACCTGGCGAATGTGCAAACCAAATTTCTTAGCAAATTCAAAATCGCGCTCATCATGAGCCGGAACTGACATCACCGCACCCGTGCCGTATTCCATCATGACGTAATTGCCGACCCAGACGGGCAATTCTTCACCACTGAAAGGATTGATCGCTTTCAAGCCGGTGTCGATGCCGTCCTTTTCGATCTCAGCTTCATGGTCCGCGGGCTTAGCATTCTCAGCACGGATGTACGCGATCTTTTTGGCAACTTCCTCAGAAAAATTATCAAGATTTGCTTGGATCACCGGATGTT
>CAZGSC010000170.1:0-6915 GCA_964528325.1 uncultured Chloracidobacterium sp.
ACACCGGCAGAAAGTTGAAAAAGCGTGATTTTCGCAAACTGTGGATCGTCCGTATAAATGCGGCCTGCCGCCTGAATGACATCAAATATTCGCAGTTCATTCACGGTCTGAATCTGGCTGAGATCGAACTTGACCGCAAGGTTCTCGCCGATCTTGCCGTAAAACAGCCGGAAGCTTTTGCATCGGTCGTTGGCCAAGCAAAAGATGCGTTGAGCAAGCAGCCTCAAGCGTCCGCTTAACCAGATAAGTACTAATTTGAAGGGCGAGGCTTCGTTTGACGAGGCCTCGTAATTTTTTAGATCCCCAACTCTTCTTTCGCCTCGGCAAACATCGCCACTGCAAAATCCAGATCTTCGCGCGTATGAGCCGCAGAGACCTGCGTTCTGATACGTGCCTTCCCTTTTGGGACGACCGGAAATGAGAACGCGATCACATAGACGCCTTTCGCAAGCATAGCTTCAGCCATTTTGGTTGCGAGAACGGCGTCGCCGAACATCACCGGAACTATCGGATGCTCGCCTGGCACGATCTCAAGGCCGATCGACGATAGTTTTTTGCGAAAGTAGCCCGTGTTTTCCATAAGTCGATCGCGGAGTTCGGTCGACTCGGTCAGCATATCGATCGCCGCGATCGCCGCTGTAACGATCGGCGGAGCAACTGAGTTTGAAAACAGATACGGCCGCGAACGCTGACGCAAGAGATCGATGATCTCTTTCTTGCCGCTGGTATAACCGCCGCTCGCTCCGCCGAGAGCTTTCCCCAGTGTTCCAGTGATCACGTCAACACGATCCATCACATTATGATGCTCATGAACGCCGCGGCCATGTTCTCCCATAAACCCGACTGCGTGCGAGTCATCTATCATCACCAACGCTTCGTATTTGTCCGCCAGATCGCAGATCTCAGGCAATTTCGCTATAAAGCCATCCATCGAAAATATCCCGTCTGTCGCGATCATCTTAAACCTCGCTGAACCGGCCGCCTGAAGTTGTGCTTCGAGGTCGCCCATATTGCCGTTCTTATAGCGAAATCGTTGGGCCTTGCTCAATCGAATACCGTCGATGACACTTGCATGGTTAAGCTCGTCCGAGATCACCGCATCTTCTTCTCCCAAAACCGTCTCGAAAAGCCCGCCATTTGCATCAAAACATGATGTGTAAAGAATTGTGTCTTCCGTGCCGAGAAACGCACTTATCTTTTCTTCAAGTTGTTTGTGTATCGCCTGCGTTCCGCAGATAAAGCGGACCGACGAAAGGCCAAAACCCCACTCATCGAGTCCTTTTTTGGCCGCCTCGACGATCGCCGGGTGATCAGACAAACCAAGATAGTTATTGGCACACATATTCAGAACGCTGCGATCGCCAGTGACTTTGATATGTGCTTCCTGCGGGCTTTCGATGACGCGTTCAGATTTGAAAAGGCCTGCTTCCCGAATGTCACCAAGCGTTGTCTCTAAATGTTGTTGAAATTTGCCGTACATATTTAAATATTGCTCCAATCGAGAATGACCTTGCCTGAATTCCCTTCACGCATTACCTCAAATCCTTTTTCAAAATCCTGCGCTGCAAATCGGTGCGTGATGACAGGTTCGATATCGAGGCCCGATTCGAGCAGGACACTCATTTGGTACCAAGTCTCATACATTTCGCGGCCGTAGATGCCTTTTATCGTCAACATGTTAAAGATCACGGTTTTCCAATTGATCGCGAATTCATCAGACGGAATTCCCAGAAACGCAACGCTGCCGCCGTGCGTCATATTGGCCAGCATATCGCGGAAGGCTGTCGGATTTCCCGACATTTCCATGCCAACATCAAACCCCTCTTTCATTCCCAGATCTTTTTGGACGTCTGCGATCGATTTTTCGCGAACATCGACGGTATGTGTCGCTCCGAGTTTCTTTGCAAGCTCAAGACGCTTTGGATTAACATCGGTTATAACTACGTGGCGTGCGCCGGCATGTTTTGCTACGGCCGCCGCCATGATGCCGATCGGGCCGGCTCCGGTGATGAGAACGTCTTCGCCAAACACTTCGAATGCCAGAGCCGTGTGCACGGCGTTGCCAAAGGGATCAAATATCGCCGCCACATCCATATCCATATCCGTGTGATGCTTCCAAATATTTGTCATCGGGGCCGCGATGTATTCAGCAAATCCGCCATCGGTGTTGACGCCGAAGCCGCGAGTGTTTGCGCACTTGTAACGCCGGCCGGCAAGGCAGTTGCGACAACGTCCGCAGACGAGATGCCCCTCGACGCTTACTTTGTCTCCGACATAAAAATCGTTCACATTCGAGCCGACTTCGACGATCTCGCCTGCAAGTTCGTGGCCCAACACGGTCGGCACCTTTATAGTGCTCTGTGACCATTTATCCCAGTTGTATATATGAACATCCGTGCCACAGATACCGGTCTTCCAGATCTTTATAAGTACGTCGTTTATGCCAATTGTTGGTTCCGGAACGTCCTCGACCCAGAGTCCGACCTCAGCTTTACTCTTAACGATGGCTTTCATCTTATGAACTTCCTTATGACTTGATGACCTCTAACAATGCAATGATACCACCGCCACCGAGCAGCGTAAAAAACAACGTAATTTGCCTAACATCGTCGGAATTACAGTCGCGTTTTACGAGACACTCTTTGACTGATAAAATTGTGCTTATCAGTAGCTGTTATCCCGAACAAACTGGTATTCTTTTAGTTTATGTCCGAGGAAAGAGACAAGGTCGAAGCGGTCAAGGCCGCTTTCGTGAATGAGTTCGCTCAGTACGCCGCTCTGAGCTTCGACGGCATTTCGCTGGAAGGCGCTGAGGCGAAGCTTCGTGAAGTTGCTGAGTTGAAGATCAAGCATACCGGAAAAAAATCTGCTATTGCGGGTGCAATGAAATTGATCGGTAAGGTCGCCCCTGAAGAACGGGGGAGTTTCGGACAATTTGTTCAGTCGATTGAAACTGAGATCGTTTCCAGTATCGAAGATGCGGAGGCAAAGCTAAACGCCGTTATCTCAAAAGCAAAGATCGAGCGCGAACGGCTTGACGTCACAATTCCCGGTCGGCGGCCTCGCACGGGACATCTTCATCCGATCACGATCCTGCGGCAAAAGATCGAAGACATTTTTGTCTCGATGGGGTATGCGATCGAGGATGACCGTGAGATCGAAACCGACCATTATAATTTCGATGCGTTGAATATTCCTGAGGGGCATCCGGCGCGTGAATCGCAGGATACGTTTTATACGACCGACGGCTTTGCCCTTCGATCACAAACTTCAACAGTACAGATACGGGCGATGGAACGCCGCGGTGTTCCAATTCGCATTCTTGCTCCCGGCAAGGTCTTTCGCCGCGATACTCCTGACATGACGCACACGCCTATGTTTCACCAACTCGAAGGCCTCTGCGTCGACAAAGGTATTACGATGGCTCATTTGAAAGGAACCGTTACCGAATGGCTCAAACGGCTCTTTGGCGAGGACACGGTGACGCGTTTTCGCCCGTCGTACTTCCCTTTTACCGAGCCGTCAGCTGAATTTGATTTCTCGTGTTTCAAGTGTCACGGAACAGGCAAATTCGAAGGCGATCGATGTCGTCCGTGCAAAGGTTCCGGCTGGATCGAACTCGGTGGCTCAGGAATGGTGCATCCAAATGTCCTTCGTGCCTGCGGCGTCGATCCAACAGTTTACTCAGGCTTTGCGTTTGGTTTCGGCCTCGAACGCATGACTGCGATGATGTACAACATAGACGACATTCGCCATATGTTTGAAAATGATGTGCGATTTTTGGAGCAGTTTAGATGAACATCAGCTATAACTGGCTAAAGGATCTGATCGACTTCGATCTGTCTGCCGATGAACTGGCAGTTGAATTGACGCGCGTTGGGCTGGCAGTCGAAGGCATACATCCGCAGGGCGATGATCTTGTGTTGGATATTGATCTGACATCAAACCGGCCCGATTGTTTGTCGCATTTGGGAATTGCCAGAGAATTCGGCGTGATTTCGGATACCACTTTAAAGAACCCAGTCGCTACCGCTCCCGGTTCTGACACGAATACAGGCCTCGTTACCATCGAGGCTCCTGATCTTTGTCATCGATTTACGGCTCGGGTCATAAAAAACGTAAAGGTTGGTCCTTCGCCAAAATGGCTGGCGGACAGACTCGAAGCTTTGGGCGAGCGCTCTATCAATAATGTCGCAGACATTACCAATTACGTCATGCTCGAACTCGGTCAGCCGATGCACGCCTTCGATCTCGACAAACTCGCTGAAAATCGCATCATTGTTCGCCGTGGGCGGAAAGGCGAAAACATAATGACCCTTAAGGACATCGAATGCGAGCTGGACGACTCGGTTCTGGCGATCTGCGACGCCGAAAAACCGGTCGCGATCGGTGGCGTAGTTGGCGGGTTGGACTCCAGCATTACAGATAATACGGTTAATGTGCTACTTGAGGTCGCTTACTTTAAACGTGAGAATATAGGAGCTACATCAAGAAAACTGAACCTCGCAACCGAAGCCAGCTACCGCTTTGAGCGCGGCGTTGACATCGACAATCTAGTTCGAGCTTCACATCGAGCGATGGAATTGATCTGTGAGCTTGCAGGTGGTGAAGCAGCTGAATTTGTCGACGTTTATCCGGACAAATCTGAATCTAAACTGATCGAATCGAAAGATATTTCTGCAGCAGTGCATCGTTTGACCGGCTTAGATGTTGCAACAGATGAGTGCAACCGCATTCTCGAAAAATTAGGTATCATATCAACCGGGCGGTCGATCTATGTTCCACCATCCTGGCGGCACGACATCGCAATTGAGGAAGACCTTGTAGAGGAAATCGCCCGACACGCCGGTTATGAGAATATCGCTAACGAACTTCCGCCGGCCTTTCATGCGGGCGAATATCAACCAACAGAACCACGCAAACGGCGCGTTCGTCAGACGCTAGCAGACATTGGTTTTGATGAGGCGATCTCCTATAGCTTTATAGATACAGGCTTTGATGATGTCTGTGAGATCGTGCCAAGCTTGATCGATGAAAATGCATCGGATAAGTATGTGACCTTGCAGGACTCCGTTATTGAAGGGGCTCTGCGAATGCGCCCGACTGCACTTCCAGGGTTGCTGGAAGCGGTTCGACACAATATTAACCACAAGCGACGTGACGTAAAACTCTTCGAGATAGGCAAGGTCTTTGCCGCTTCTTCAAGCGAAGACGGCTTGCCGAATGAACAGGAATTGCTTTCCCTTGTTCTGACGGGTGGTGAAATGCTGGAAGATCGAGCAATGCCGTCGCGTGAATTGGACTTCTACGATGCAAAAGGTTCCTTGGAGACCGCACTAAATGCTGCTGAAGTGATAAATGCTGAGTTTTCACCAGCCGATGTAACTCATCTTCGCCGGGGCCAAGCTGCATCGATACAGATCGGCGGAAGGCCGATAGGCTATGTCGGCCGTTTGAATGATGAAATTGCGGCAAAATATAAATTCAGGCAGCCGGTCTTTGTGGCGGAAATAAATCTTCAAACTTTGTTCGCAATTGATCTCAGTTCACTGATGTATCAGCCGCTGGCAAAATATCCGTCTGTCACACGTGACGTTTCATTCATTGTTCCGAGAAACCTCACATTTGCTTCTATCTGTGATGCAGTTTCAGAGGAACGATTTGACCTCTGTCGAAATCTACAATTTGTCGACATTTATGAAGGTAAAGGCATGGCAGAAAACGAACGCTCGATCACTGTCAGGTTCGAGTATCGAAGCGATGAACGCACTTTAGTAGAGGAAGAAGTTGAGGCTACACATCAACAGATCCTCGCGATGATCAAACAAAATCTAGGCATTAAACCACGTCTTTAGGAAATTCCTTCATCCTTTACTTGAAGTTTTTCGGGAAAGTACCCATAATCAAAATCACAGTTTTTATTACCCCATACTGGAGAGCCGCCCAATGAATGCCTTAACGGGAATGGAAAAATTCTCGCACCTCGAAGACAAGATATATCTCACCATTGAATTCGCAAAGAAAATGCGTGAGGAGAAGGAACATTTTGAGCGCGAGGCCGCTTCTTTACGCAAAGCTGCCTCGGATGCCGTTGCCGAAAAGTCAGAGCTTGAAGATAAGATCGCAGTTCTGCTGTCAGAGCGTGATTCTATTCAACTCAAGGTTGAGGCGATGCTGGATGCAATGACCATTATAGACGCGGATGTGGCGGCGGCTGTCGGAAAATAACGGAGACCAAATGTCGGAACAAACTGTTCGAGTAGAAATTTACAACCAGACATACAGCATTCGCTCTGACGGCGATAATCAGTACATTTTGGATCTGGCGGATTATGTTGATAGTAAGATGCGCGAAATATCATCGGGAACACTAACCGTTGATTCACTCAAGGTTGCGATCCTTGCCGCCCTGCATATCGCCGATGAGTTTTATCAGTTGAAAAACGTTCAGGCTCAAAACGATGCACAATTGGCAACACGAAGTTCGGAATGCTCAGAATTGCTTGATCGAATTTTGAAGCATAGGGACGAATTACCGCAGGAGATCACCGCAACTCAGTAGCTGTTGCTGAACAAATTTACAACTCAAAAATGCACATGGAAAAAATTACTTTCAGTGTGCATTTTTTATTGTGCATTGTGGGTTAATAAGTGCTAGCATCAAATTGGCGATAGAATTTCACTGCGGTCCTCGACAACGGACGCATACATAATTGAGCCAACATATGAATACCGGGAGGCTAATGCCGATTTTCGGTGCGTTCCTTTACGTAAGAGATCGCCATAGAGATCGGCTCTGATGTTCGCAAGAACAGAAAGCCACCCACCTGTAAATAACAGGTTCAATTCATACGTTCGAACGGTTCCGCGGTCATCCTCTCGCCAACGATATATAAAAGGCTGTCCAAATTTTGG
>CAZGSC010000171.1:0-6846 GCA_964528325.1 uncultured Chloracidobacterium sp.
GACCTAATGGTCTCTGACGAAGAGCTCTCGGAGTTAAGAGACCGCTCTCATCGACTTCCTTCGCTGCAGCTTTCGGAACGAGATCTATGCGATCTCGAAATGCTCGCGACAGGAGCCTTTTCGCCCCTCGACCGATTCATGGGAAAAGAGAATTTCGAGTCTTCTGTACAGAATATGCGGTTAGAAGAAGGATCCGTTTTTCCCATTCCGGTTTCGTTGTCAATCTCTGACGTCCGGGATATAAAACTCGATTCCGACATTGCATTATGCGATGAGCGAAATGACCTTTTGGCTGTAATGACGGTCGAAGAGATGTTCGAATGGGATCGTGCGGAATTTTCGCACTCGGTTTTAGGAACCAGCGATCTGCGACATCCGTTGAATTCGGAGATGCATCGCCGGGGAAATTTAAACATATCCGGCAAACTGCGTGTACTCTCACTCCCCAGACACTTTGATCATCGAGAGTTGCGCCTTACCCCGCAGGAGACGCGGTCGAAACTGGACTCGCTCGGCAATCCGAACGTTGTCGCGTTCCAAACACGGAATCCGCTTCATCGCGGGCACGAGGAGATTTGCCGGCGGGCGATGTTCACAGCTAACGGCACTCTACTGCTTCATCCAACCGTTGGGCCAACTCGAGCCGGAGATGTCGATCATTTCACGCGGGTTCGCACTTACAAAGCTCTGATCGAAAATTATTTTGAAAAGGAAACTGCTCTCCTTAGTTTGGTCCCGCTTGCAATGAGGATGGCCGGGCCGCGAGAAGCTGTTTGGCATATGATCATTCGGCGTAATTATGGTGCTAACCATTTTATTGTCGGGCGCGATCATGCAAGTCCCGGTATCGATTCAAAAGGAGATCCGTTTTACGATCCCGCAGCAGCTCAGGAAATGGCCATCCAATTCAGTGAAGAAATAGGCGTGAAGGCTCTGACTTTTGACGAAATGGTATATCTTCCGGAAAAAGACCGATACGAGGAAGTATCAGCGATAAGTGAATCGCAAAAGTACTATTCCATGTCAGGCACACATGTCCGTGAGAAATATGCACGAACAGGCCAAGAACCTCCGGATTGGTATGTCCGGCCAGAAGTGGCTGACATACTTTCTCAAGCTTTTCCTCCGCTGCATAAGCAGGGAATATGCATATGGTTTACGGGCCTTAGCGGGGCGGGCAAATCTACGATCGCCGAGATCTTGACGATCTTGTTGAACGAGCAGGGCCGAAAGGTAACGCTTCTGGATGGTGATGTGGTCCGAACACATCTTTCAAAAGGGTTGGGTTTCAGCAGAGAGGATCGTGACGCAAACATTCTGCGAATAGGTTTCGTCGCTGCTGAGGTCGTTAGGCACGGCGGTGTTGCGATCTGTGCTGCCGTAAGCCCTTACCGTGCGGCTCGTAACGAGGTGCGCAGAATGTTCGCTTCCGACAGATTTGTCGAGGTGTTTGTTGATACGCCGATCACTTTGTGTGAAAAGCGCGATGTCAAAGGCGTTTACGGAAAGGCTCGCCGAGGTGAGATCAAGGGGTTGACCGGCGTTGACGACCCATACGAGCCCCCTGAAAGAGCTGAGATCGTTCTAGAAACCGAAGAGCATCAAGCAGAAGAGAATGCCGGAAAGGTCTTGAATTTTCTGAAAACACTTGGTCTTATTTTGGGAAAGTCAGACAATAGTTCTTGTTAAATGGACATGACTAAAGCTCGTACAATTAACTTAAAGGTGTCCCCGAATGAGCAATCGGCCCTTGAACATTTGAAGACCGAGATCGATCGCGGCATTGAGTTTATGAATGTCAGCCAGCACGATCGAGCAATCCTTATTTTTAAGCAGCTTGTGCCAAAAGTCGATATCAATTCACCGACGTTCGACGTTCTCCAGCATAACCTGCTGACTGCTTATAAACGGCGCATCGAACAAATACTGGAATTTGAAGATGTAACGCCGGTCAATCGCTATCTCCCTGAGGTTTTTGAATTGACTCTTAAAGGAGAGCTTTCAGCGGATCCTAAATTCAGAAGCGGTTTTGCAGATGCCTTCAAACAGCTTGGAACTGTCTTTTACGAAAAAAGGCAATATGAAGCGGCTCTTGCTTGTTTTCGAAAGGCTATCGCGATCCAACCATGTCCATCATATTTTGTCGATCTGACAAATGCGCTGGCATTTACAAAAAAACGGGCTCAGTTGTTTGACTACACACTTGGTTATGCACGATCCGATCTTGGCCGGCATATTTTCATTACGTGCACCCCAAAAAGCGGATCGACATTTTTGAAGAATGTGTTGGTTGGTGTGACGGGTTACCGCGATCTATTTACGGTCTATGCAGCACTCCAAAACGAACACGAGTTGGACATGCCGCAGCTTGCAAAATTTGGGAATATTAACACCGTAACGCAGCAGCACGCCCGAGCGTCAGAAGCAAATATTCAGCTCATGCAGGCTTTTGGTATAAGTCCAGTTGTGCTTGTCCGGGATATCTTTGATACCGTGATCAGTCTTCTGGATTTCTACCGTCAGGGTTTCACTTTCAGCACATTTTTTGACCGTGATGATTTTTTGGCGTTTGATGAGCAGGAGCAGATCGACCTCTTGATCAAGTATGCAATTCCGTGGCATTTTCAGTTTGTTGCTTCATGGCAAAGGGCCGAACGAGATAAACGACTTAATATTTACTGGCTTACCTACGAAGAATTGATCAAAGATAAAGTTGCTGCTGTTGAGCAGATCCTAAGGCATTATGGGATGTTGCCGTCGGCAATCGAGATAGAAGATCAAATTGCCGCTACGGAGGCAAATAAAGACCGAAACCGCATTAACAAGGGCATTTCAGGCCGCGGACACTCGATTTTGTCATCTTCCCAGAAAGAAAGGATCGTCGGGTTGGGCAGATACTTCCCTGGCACGGATTTTAGTTGTTTGGGGTTATGACCATGCGACGACGCGATTATTTTCACTTTTAGGCTCGCAGTTTGATTGACGGGCGATCATAAACCTGTTATAAATCATTCAGAACAATGTAGTTTACAATTTGGGACTCTTGAATTAACGTCGAACGCCCTGAGCCAAACGTGTTAGTAGGAAGAGTATTGGCGCGGATGGCTGCGGTTTGGCGATGGTTCTCGATTTGGCTGTTTTTCACTTGACGGCAATTCGAAGGGTTTGGACTTTTTACTCAGTTAAAACATTTGGGAGGGTTTTAAGGAATGTTAGGACGATCAAAAGCGGAAGCTCGCCGGAGTCTTCTATTGTGTTTGTTTATATTGGGACTCATAACAGCGGCCATTGTGGTGCCATATCAATATGGGACGAAAGCAGCTGGCAAAAAAGGCGGCGGTTTGATGGATCGGACCGTAAGCCAGGACGAGGGAATTCCCAAAATGTGGGATATCCGCGAAGAGCGAGGCGACGAATATCTTGATGCATTATCAAGATTTCGACAATCTGCCGGCCGGACAGCCGCGGCGGTTGCTGATATTCGTGACGGTTTTGTACGCGGGGAAGCTGCATTCAAACAAAGCCATCCGACAGCCAAGGTTGAGTACAATCTGGATATCAGGATCCCTGAAGTCCTTACCCCCGACGTCCATAGGTCTACGATTCAATGGCTGACCGCGCCCTCCACGGCAAGACGGCCGGATATCCTCCGAAATTTTCTTAAGAGTAATCAAGAGTTGATTGGCGTTAATCAGTCCCAAATTAACTCACTCAAAACTACCGCAGATTACACGAACCCTGACGGGAACCTATCGTATGTTCGCCTCGAACAGGAGATCAATGGGATCCCTGTTTTTCGTGGTGAGGTGAACGCAGGATTTACCAAGTCCGGCCAGCTCATGCGTGTAATCAATAATTTGGCTCCCGCCGTTGATTATGATCGCGTTTCGGACAATTTTGGCGATCCGCTCGCCGCTGTCAAAAGTGCGGCGGAGCATATCAATCATGAGCTTCGCCCCTCTGACGTAACACGCAACAATTCTGAATCGACAGATCTCAAGGTCGTGTTCGGAGGAGGCGATTGGGCTACCACCGCCGAAAAGATGTATTTCCCGACAGAACCGGGCGTAGCCGTTCCGACGTGGAGAATACTGTTCTGGCGTCCAGTCAACGCTTATTACGTTATCGTTGACGCAGGAAGCGGAATGACGTTGTGGCACAAAAATATTTCTGATGATCAGACACAGGCAGCGACTTACAACGTCTATACCAGTTCCGGTGCATATATTAATGCAGCCGACAGCGCAGCTCCTATGTCACCTTATGTTTCGGTACCACCCAACGATCCGACAGTTGGTGCTCAGGGAGCGATGATCACCCGTAACGATATTACGCGGGTTGGTAATGAAGCCCCGTATATTTTCAATAACAATGGCTGGATAACCGATGGAGCAAATATTACTGATGGTAACGCTAACGAAGCCGGCATAGACCGTGACGGAGCGAATGGCGTTGATGCTCCCCAAACCGGAACACCAAACCGAGTATTTACATCAACCTGGAACCCACCGCCAGGATTGCCCCCGCCAGGGGACGAGCCGCTGACCGCTCAGGCTCAGCGAGGCGCTGTCATTCAGATGTTCTATCTGATGAACCTTTATCATGATGAATTGTACCTGCGAGGTTTTACCGAACAGGCTCGTAATTTCCAGCAGGACAACTTTGGTCGTGGCGGTGTCGCGAACGACCGTGTCAGCTCTGAAGGCCAGGACTCAAGCGGCACCAATAACGCAAATTTCAACACTCCCGCAGACGGCGGCCGCGGCCGCATGCAAATGTTTTTGTGGACCGGTCCGGCGCCTGACCGCGATGGAACTGCTGACGGTGACATCGTTATCCATGAGGTTACTCACGGAACGTCAAACCGTCTCCACGGCAACGGAACCGGTCTCGGCAATCAGGGTGGAATGATGGGAGAAGGCTGGGGCGATTTCTATGGAGCATCCATGCTCGCTCAGCCCACAGACGACATCAACGGTGTTTACGGCCTCGGCGGCCACCCGCTTTTCAGTCTCGCAGCCGGATTCACATCCAATTATTTTTATGGCATCAGGCGCTTTCCTACTGCGCTGATCTCAACGACGGGTGGTCCGAACCGACCGGCGTGTAATAACGGTCCGTGTCCTTACAACCCGTTGACGTTCAAGCATATCAACACGGGTTGCGATACAACCCTTGGCACGACTACGACTGCCGTCACAAGTGCATTTCCGAGAAATCCTGCGATCGCTACCTCGGGCAGCTGCTCACAGGTTCATAATGCCGGTGAGATATGGAAGAGCGCGTTGTGGGAAGTGCGGGCACTTTTGATCGGCCACCGCGGATTCACTTCGGGAACGACAACGGTACTTCAAATAGTAACGGACGGTATGAAATTGTCACCGGTCAATCCGGACATGATTCAGGAACGCGATGCGATCATTATTGCTGCCGCTGCTCTGCCAAGGTCCCCTGAGACCAGCAATGATGCTGATGATGTACGCGAAGGGTTTAGGCGCCGCGGTATGGGAAGATTAGCGAGCGTTCAGTCATCCACTGCTGTTACCGAGTCATTTGATACTTGGGCTCCCGACTTCGCCGTTACGGTAACGCCTGGAAGCCAGGCGATCTGCGCGGGAACGAATGCCGTTTACACCGTCAACACAGAGTCTCTAATGAATTTTACTGATCCGATAACGCTTAGCGCGACAGGTCAGCCGGCCGGTACAACAGTTACGTTTTCTCCAAATCCTGTTACTCCCGGCTCAAGTTCGACAATGACGGTGAGCAACACGGCAGGAGCAACCACCGGCAGCTACACCATTAATGTTGTGGGAACCGCGGGTGCTTTGGTTCATAATCAGAATGCTACATTGAACGTCTCAAATGGCGTTGCGGCCGCCCCGGTACTTGTTTCACCGGCGAATGGCGGGTCAACTACCGGACTTGTTCCGACCTTTACGTGGAACGCTTCGCCGGGAGCAGCTACCTATGATATCGATGTGGCTACTGATGCGGCATTTACAAATATTGTTGCGTCTGCAACGGGGTTGACAACGACCTCTTGGTCATCAAATGTTTCACTTAACTCGGTCACGCAGTACTTCTGGCGTGTCAGAGCGGTAAATCCGTGCGGCAATGGTACATATTCGGCGGCCTTCAGCTTTACGACCCCGTGTGCACCTGCACCGTTCACGAATTCTACTGCTATAGTCATTCCTGCGACTGGAACAGGAGCATCTACTGGAGCCCCTTCAAACCCGTATCCTTCCAACATAGTGGTTTCGGGATTGTCGGGAACCGTTACAAAGGTAACAGTCACGTTTAACCAGATGACCCACACGTTCCCTGGAGACGTTGACGTACTACTTGTAAGTCCTTCGGGGGTCAAGTTTGTCGTCTATTCAGATGCGCTGGGTACTGCCGATTGGACCGGCCAGACCTATACGTTCGATGATGACGCTGCGGCGATCCTTGGTACCGGCGGTACTGCTCCGCCTTCAGGATCGTTCAAGCCGACAAATTATACGACGGGAGATCTGTTCCCGGCTCCTGCACCGGCAGCACCCTACCTTAACCCTGCAACGGCGGGAACGGATACTTTTGGTTCAGCTTTTGGCGGTAGCGATCCGAACGGAACGTGGAGCTTGTATGTTGTGGATGATGCAGCTACCGATATCGGCACCTTTGCTGGCGGCTGGACATTAGGAATTGCCACGACGGCGGGTTGTACTGTTG
This sequence comes from uncultured Chloracidobacterium sp., assembly GCA_964528325.1. Taxonomy (GTDB): domain Bacteria; phylum Acidobacteriota; class Blastocatellia; order Pyrinomonadales; family Pyrinomonadaceae; genus OLB17. The sequence goes on from CAZGSC010000171.1 coordinate 6,718, forward strand.
GATCGCCAACACCGACCTTTACAGGTACACCGGTGCCAACGTCGACAGCAACTGCTACTTCGACCGCCACCGCGACATCGACAGCAACAGCGACGCCGACGGGATCACCGAGTGGAGAGTTGTTGGTGG
>CAZGSC010000172.1:0-6818 GCA_964528325.1 uncultured Chloracidobacterium sp.
AAAGATGAACGCTGACCTAGAAAACCAGTACAACCACATCCGCAATGGCAAAGCCGGCTTTTACGAACAAAAGCGTGGAATGATCGCCGTTTGGGGCAAAGAAGCAACCCAATTCCTAGACGGAATGATCACAAACGATATGAAAACGCTGGAAGACGGCACGCAGATGCTCGCTGCTTTTCCGAATGCTCAAGGGAGGCTTTTGGCTGTTGTTCGCTTATTGCGACAAGGGGACAGATTATTGATCGAAACCGAAGAATCAACGAGCGAGAAGGTTTACCAAAATCTATTTCGATTTACGTCCGCCGGAGATTTTTTTGTCGATGACCTCTCCGATAATTTTTCGTATTTTGAGATCTGCAGGCCGAGGCAGGATGTTTGCAATCCAAAAGTCGGTGAAAGGTTTCCTGCTTCGTATGTCTTCGAACTATCGCACGGCGCGGCATATTTTGTTCCCGTAGAATTGGCAGGGAAGTTCCGTGATTTTCTTGTCGTCGAAAATGGCTGCATAGCGATCTCGGATGATCTTTACGAAACGTTGCGGATCGAAAGCGGCATTCCGAAATACGGTGTCGATATGGACGAAACGACTATCGTTCCCGAACTCGGCCTCGATGGTTTGATCTCATACAATAAAGGCTGCTATATCGGCCAGGAGATAATCGCACGCATACATTTTCGCGGGCACGTTGCAAAGCGATTTACGGGACTCGTGTCTGTAGCAGATGGGTTGAACCCTGGAACAGAATTAACAGCGGATAGCAAAAATGCCGGTCGCATCACCTCTGTAATATTTTCGCCAAAGCTTGATAAAACAATTGCTCTCGCTTTTGTCCGTTATGACTATTTAGCCGAAGGCACGGAATTGATAGCCGACGGTCAACCCGTGACTGTCTCGAATCTGCCTTTTATTAAATAGCCAGGAATGCCGAATAACTGAATCTTCGGCCTCTGTGTTCTCTGTGGTAAAATCTGCCTTTATCATGGAAGAACTCGACATCGATCTACCAAACGCAAAGCTCGCTTACACTATTATCCAATCGCTCCTCGACGGCCACGAAGCTCTTAGCGATCTGCTCGTCGTGATGTCGCATGCTCTTGACGAGGACGTATTGAAGGCTTTAACCAACACAAACGAATGGGAGAAATACCTTGAGTCGAAGCGACATTTGGAATCCACGCATTTGCAAATTGAGAAATTTACCGAAGAGTTAAAGAAACTTGAAAATGTTTGATCTCATTATTATCGGAGCGGGACCGGCAGGAATCAGCGCCGCTTACGAGGCCAAAAAAGCCGGACTCGATTATCTCGTTATCGAAAAGGGACTGATAGGTAATACGATCTACAGCTATCCGGTCGGGCTGACAGTTTTTTCGACGACTGATGAGCTTGAGTTTAATAAAGGTGATCTACAGCCCGCCCGCGAAAAGCCAACGCGTGAGGAACTGCTTTCATATTATGTGAGGTTTGTTCTTGATAACGAATTGAATGTCCAAACGGGAGAGACGGTGAAACAAGTGTGCGCAAGCCCGCACGTTAGTAAGTGCGATAGCGATACGTTGAATGTTACGCCCTTGCTTACACGCGGGCTTTTGCAGGCAGACCAAACGTTCACGCTTATGACCGACGTTGGCGAATATGAAGCCAGAAATGTTTTATTTGCCATCGGTGCGATGGATTATCCGCGAAAGCTGAGCGTTCCCGGTGAAGATCTGCCTAAGGTTTACGATCATTTTCGCGAGACATATCCGTGGGTCAAGAAAAAGGCATTGATCGTCGGCGGTGGGAATTCGGCGGGCGAAGCGGCGTTGTTTCTCGCACAAGAAGGAGCCGAAACAACGCTTGCGATCTTTCGTGATGACTGGGAAAGCACCGATCCAAAGCAGGGCTGCATTAAATATTGGGTCAAAGAACCACTCGAAGAAGAGCTAAAGGAACATTGCCTCAACCTTTTTTTCCTAGGCAAAGTGATCGAGATTCGCGAGGGCGAGGTAGAGCTTGAGAACGAAAACGGCGACCGTGTAACGGTTGCTAACGACGTCGTTTTTGTGTTGATCGGTTCTGATGCCGATCTGACGATGCTGAAAAATCTCGGCGTCGAAACCGAGCAGAGTAAATACGGCGAGGTGCCGGTTTATGATCCGGAATCATTTGAGACCAATATTGCCGGCATTTATGTCGCCGGTCATTTCACACAGCAGCGGCACATCAAAGGGGCGATCGATGCCTCAAAGGTATTGATCTCAAAACTAAAGGAAAAAATAACCACAGAGAACACAAAGGGCACAGAGAAAGCTAAGATTTAGCTCTGCGTTCCCTGTGCCCTCTGTGGTGAAATGATCTTACTGTCCGTCTGGTTTCTTAGTTCTTACCATGACCTTTTGGTTTTTGAACTTATCCGCGATGTTTGCAGGATTAACATCATAGCTTGTCACGTCAAATGTTTCATCAGCGCCGCCGCCTACGGTCTGCGTCCATTTGAAAGGAAGCTGAATGCCATTGACCGAACGGTAATCTGAGAATTTGACGTTGAACTCAGCGGTCTCCATCGGCGGGTCGTCAACCTTTCGCAAAAAGACCGTATGATCTTTATCCTTGGGCTCGCCTGATCTGGCTTCTTCGGATCTGAACTTCATTATCATCGGCATTTTCATTCCAGTGTATGTCATCATAACTGGCAGGTTTGAGGTCTGGCCGAGATAGAGTTTGAATGTCGCTCCGGCAAATTCTGCGTTGACAATATTGCAAGCCGTTCCGTCCACAGAGCTTTCGCCGCCGAACGTGTAGCTAACATCCATTCCTTGTGGAGCGGTGATCAGAAGACTGAGTGATAAGCGAAGAAGTTCGTTCTGCTTCATCGCACCATGACGTTCGCCGGCCCGATCCACAATTACATTTTCTTTGACATTGACGGTCTTTCCGTCTTTCGATGTCCAGACGGCAGCGCTATCACCATTCTGGGCAGCGATCTTATCCGCTTCCATTCCGGTATATGTTTTGGTCGATCCGTCGGGGCGTTTGATGACGATAGTCTTTACGCCCTTGCCGCTGGCGGCGTCCGCGGCAATGATCTTGTCAGCCTCTGCTCCCGTGAATTCCTGTACAGTTCCGTCAGACTTCTTGATGACGATCTTTTTGACGGGTTCGACATTGTTGTCGCCGGTTTCAACCGTCACGTCCATGCTGCCCTTGTCGGCGCCCGCAACCACGACATCGACCTGCTTGTCGATCATTTTTATGCCTTCACCGCTACCGTCGTCTTTCCCGATCTTGATCATCTTCATCAGCTTGTCCGGCAGCTGCATCGCGATCTCGGTCTCACCCTGCTCGCTGCGGTCAGTGCCGTCGATCTTGAAATTGCGGGTCGTTTTCCCAACGATCACCATGCTCTGCACACCGGAAATGGCGGAATCGCCGCCGATCGCCGTTCTCGCTTTTTGAATCAGCGCGAGAGCCTTTTCATCTGATTTGAATTTTGCACCTGCCTTATCTACCAGTGCTCCCAAACCGACGCAAAACACCGACACAAACAAAATAGAAAAAATAAACCTTTTCATATGTAGCCTCCATAAAACTTGATTTCCTAATGAGCAGTGCATCGCAGGAAGAATTTCCTTTAATAATAGCAAAAAGCACCGGCTCTCATGTTGGATGATAGGTCACTGCTTTTCGGGAGTGATTAAGACGACGCAAAGAATTTGTTAAGGATGTAAAATGTAGTTAAAAACTATAGACATTGCAAAATGGAAGATAGAGAATGAAATCGATGCGACGATCGTGGACGACAATTTTGCTTGGTGCCGGTTTGCTTGGCCTGCTGGCAATGCTTGGCGGGCTGCAGTATCGCTGGCTTTCTAAGATCAGCGAATCGGAGGGCGAAAAAGCGCATAAACGCGTTCAGGAGCAGGCGGACCAGTTTGCGGCGGATTTTAATCGTGAGATACAGAGTGCTTATTTCAATTTTCAGACCGATGCTGAGAGTTGGAAAAGTCGTGATTGGACAGCTTTTAATGAGCGGTATGATTACTGGCGTGATAAAACCTCATATCCGGACCTGATCACCGATTTTTATTTTTTTGAAGCGAAGGGAGATGCCGAGCCATTGCGTTATGACCGTGAAGCCCGGGCATTTGAGCCTGTCGAGATGACCGCCGATCTTGAGGATCTTCGTACAAGATTTTCCGCCGAAGAAAACTTCAAGCCTGTTTATGAAGATATTTATACGCTGGTGCTGCCGATCCATAATGGCGACAACAAGTTCTCGCGAATAATGATCCGCACTCCTTTACACAGTGACTCGGCTGAACTTAAGTTGCCGGAAAAATATGGCTATCTTGCGATCAAACTCGATGCTGAAACAATAAAAGACAAGATTCTACCGGTCCTTATCAGTAAATATTTCCCGGACGGCGATTTTCGAGTCGCGGTTGTCAAAAGTGACGGGAAGCCGGTTGTGCAAGGATTTTCGGGTGAAACGATAGATGCGTCCGCACCGCTTTTTGATCTTTCACCGGATAAATTTCTTTTCTTTGCCAACAAAGATCTTCTTTCATCGATCGACGCGGAAAAAAAGAAAAACGTCGTTTTGAATTCGCGTGTTGAAACTCGAAATTTTGATGCCATAACGCAAAATGGTGATGAAAAAGAAAATGTTAAGATCGAGATAAAACGTGACGTATCTCCGCGAAGGACGACTGTTTTTACAGCCACCGCAACAACGAAAGGCGACGGCTCGATGCCCTGGACACTGCAGGTACAGCATTCGTCAGGCTCGCTCGATGCTTTTATTGCGAATACGCTCAGGCGCAATCTTGCGGTCGGTTTTGGCATTTTATTTTTGTTGGCAGCGGCAGTGATAGTGATCATCTTTTCGGCACAGCGAGCTAAAATGCTCGCACGTCGACAGATCGAATTTGTTTCATCTGTTTCGCATGAGTTTCGCACACCGCTCGCTGTCATCTATTCGGCGGGCGAAAATCTCGCCGACGGCGTTGCGAAAGAGGACGCTCAGGTTTCGCGTTATGGCGATCTGATAAAAGGCGAAGGCAAAAAACTTTCGGCGATGGTTGAGCAGATATTAGAATTTGCAGGTGCGAGCTCCGGGCGGCGAAAATTTAATTTTGCTGAGGCTTCAGTTGATGAGATCGTCAATAGTGCCTTAGACGAATGCCGGCCGCTGATCGATCAAAACAACATGACAGTCGAGACTGCGATTTCGCCGACATTGCCAGCGATCAATGCTGACAAAATAGCCCTGAGTCAGGCGATACAAAATCTGATAGCGAACTCTATTAAATACAGTAACGGCGATGCGTGGCTGATGGTTTCAGCTGAAAACGGAGGTGGAAAAGTAAAAATAAGTGTCGAGGATCATGGTATCGGCATCGCGAAAAAAGATCTTCGTTCGATCTTTGAGCCTTTTTACAGATCGAAGGAAGTCGTTGATGCGCAGATACACGGTAATGGCCTCGGTTTGTCCCTGGTAAAGCAGATCGCCGAGGCTCATCAAGGTCGAGTGATTGTTTCGAGCGAGATCGGAAAGGGAAGTAAGTTCACGATCGAACTGCCGCAGAATTAGCCACAGAGATCACAAAGAACACAGAGAAATAAATCTCATCTGGGAACTCGGTGGCAGTTATTTCTTTATGCACATCCTGCTAGTCGAAGATGAAAAAGGCCTAATAATTACGCTGACCGACCGTCTCGAGAGCGAAGGCTTTGAAGTCACTTCGGCCAACGACGGGAAGAAAGGTTTTGATATGGCGTTGTCGGGAAATTTTGATCTGATCATTCTCGACGTGATGCTGCCGAAAAAGAATGGCTATGATGTCTGCCGCGACCTTCGGCAAAAAGGCATCAATACGCCAATTCTTATGCTTACCGCTAAAGGCGAGACGATCGACAAAGTTTTGGGATTAAAGCTAGGTGCCGATGACTATCTAACTAAACCTTTTGAAGTTATCGAATTGCTGGCACGCGTCGAAGCTTTGCTGCGGCGATCACCGCATCAAACCAACGGCTCAACCGCGGAGGCTTTTCGCTTTGGAACAGTTACGATAGATTTCAAACGAGCCGAAGTAACGCGAGATGCAGAAGCAGTCGATCTCTCAGCGATGGAATTCAAGCTGCTGCAATTTCTTATAGAAAATCGCGGTACGGTTCATTCCCGCGACGCTCTGCTCGACGCCGTCTGGGGCTACGACGCGATGCCGACGACGCGAACGGTCGACGTCCACATCGCGTGGCTCCGCCAAAAGCTCGAAGAAAATCCACGCCACCCGCATTACATACAGACCGTGCACGGTTTTGGTTATAAATTTGCCGAATAGGGAACAACATAAACCACGACAGCGATGTAATGGAGAATGCTGCCGGCGAGTATGAAAACATGAAAGATCGCGTGGTTATGCGGGATGCGGTTCCAGGCGAAAAAGATCACACCAAGTGAGTATGCCGCACCTCCCGCGATGACAAGCGCGATGGCGGTTAAGCCAAGAGCAGCCAGCAGCGGTTGTATCAAAACAACGCCGATCCAACCCATTACGAGATACGAAACGACCGAGACTGCAGGCCATCTGTCACGCATTAGCAACTTCGCCACGATGCCGGCGAGGGTGAGAGCCCATATCGTTATCAATAGATTCCGCCCAAACGCGCCATTGATGATCACCAGCACAAAAGGTGTGTAGCTGCCCGCGATCAAAAGATAAATGCCGCAGTGATCGGCGATCTGCATCTTTTTCTTACGGCCTTCGGTGATCGTACCGTGATAGATGGTAGATGCGGCGTACAGAATGACCAGCGACAAACCATAAAC
>CAZGSC010000173.1:0-6745 GCA_964528325.1 uncultured Chloracidobacterium sp.
CGTCGTCATCGACGGTCCCGAGGAATTCATCGGCGTTGTCACCGAAGCAATGGGCCGCCGCAAAGGCCAAATGACCAAGATGATCAACAACGGCTCGGGACGCGTTAGGCTGGAGTTCGAAGTGCCTTCACGCGGGCTGATCGGTTTTCGCGGCGAGTTTTTGACGGAAACCAAGGGAACCGGATTGCTCAATACGCTTTTCCTGCGATTCGACAAATGGCAGGGCGATATGAAATCGCGTCAGACCGGTTCGCTTGTGTCGGACCGTGTCGGCGAGACGAATACATACGCTCTTTATAATCTTCAGGAACGCGGCGTTCTATTTGTTAAACCGCAAATAAAAGTTTACGAAGGTATGATCGTCGGCGAAAACGCCCGTGCGGTCGATCTCGACGTAAATCCCATCAAAGAGAAAAAACTCTCAAATATGCGAACAACCTCCGCCGACGAAGCAATGCGGCTCGTCCCAGTTCGCGAAATGTCGCTCGAACGCGCGCTCGAATTCATCGCCGATGACGAATTGATCGAGGTAACTCCAAAATCTATCAGATTAAGAAAGCGTGTGCTGAAAGCCAACGAAAGGCCGAAAAAATAGTTTAGTCGGCTTCTTCATTTTCATCATCCGGGTCGTAGGCTTCATAGCCGTAAGCGTCGTCGTAATAATACTCGCGTTTCTTTTGGTCCTCGCTCCAAGAATCTATTTCACGCTCGTCAACATCTAATTCGGCGGGCTTTTGTTTTTGCTTCGGCGTTTCCGGCATAAATCATCTATAATCTTCTCAAATTACTCTTCCAAATTTGAAATATGAAATTAAAAAGAAATATCTACACGTTTGTTCTCGTATCTTGCTCGGTTGCGGCCACATATTTCGTTACGATATCAACCGCCGATCATGGCTCGGTGGCTGCGAAATCACCTGACAATACCGAATATCAAGCAGGGGCGACGCTTTATATGCAAAAAGCGGCCGAATATCGTGCATTGGCATATCAGGCTTATAACATCGCACGCTGGCAGTTGGACGCAGACTTTGACAAGAAAAATATTAAAAAGCTTCCTAAGTCAGATCGTAAGAAACCGCGTGCGATCATGGTCGATATTGACGAAACCGTCTTGGATAATTCGCCCGGCCAGGCAAATCAGGTCAAAAACCACACAGCATTTAACTCAAAAGATTGGAATTCGTGGGTCATGATGCAAAAGGCAAAGGCAATTCCGGGCGCAGTCGATTTTCTTAATTATGCCAATTCAAAAGGCGTCAAAGTTTTCTTTGTAACAAATCGAGAAGAGTCTCAAAAACAAGCAACTATCGACAATCTGAAGAGTGTCGGATTCACAAATATTTCTGCCGAAAATGTATTGCTTCGTCAACTCGACTCAGAGAACAAGCCAATTTCGACAAAAGAGCCTCGGCGGCAGTTCATTTTGCAAAAATACCGCATCGTAATGTTCATTGGAGATAATCTTGACGATCATTCAGATATTTTCGAAAAGAGATCTATCGCCGAACGCTTCGCCGAGACGGATAAAGCCAAGGACCTCTTCGGCAGGCAGTACATCATGCTTCCAAACGCAATGTACGGCACATGGGAAAGCGCGATCTACGAATACGGACGCCTTAACGATGCCGAAAAAGCAGAAAAACGTACAGCGGTACTCGAACTGCCATAAGTTTTTGAGTACCAGTTTTTGCTGGTAGCACATTATCGATTGTAGTAACATTGGCGATGAGGCGAATTTGTCTCACGCCTTAATTAACCTTGATCAATGAGAATTCTTGTAACCGGTGGTGCCGGATTTATCGGATCGCACCTATGCGAACGTCTCTTGTCGGAAGGCAATGAGGTCATCTGTCTCGATAACTTTTTTACGGGACGCAAAGCTAACATTGCGCATTTGTTCGATAACAGGGCATTTGAGCTTGTCCGCCACGATGTGACGGAACCGATCCTGCTTGAGGTCGATCAGATCTATAACCTCGCTTGTCCCGCTTCGCCAGTCCATTATCAATACAATCCGATCAAAACGGTTAAGACGAATGTAATGGGCACGCTGAATATGCTCGGCCTCGCGAAACGTGTTGAGGCTCGTATTCTGCAAGCATCCACATCCGAGGTTTATGGCGATCCTGTCGAACATCCGCAGACTGAATCTTATTGGGGCAATGTTAACCCGATAGGCCTGCGCAGCTGTTACGACGAGGGCAAACGAGTCGCCGAGACCCTGATGATGGATTATCACCGCCAGGGCGAAGTCGATACGCGTATCGTGCGTATTTTCAATACTTACGGTGAGCGCATGCTGGAGAATGATGGCCGTGTCGTTTCAAATTTTATTGTTCAGGCACTTCGCGGCGAGGAGATGTCTATCTACGGCACCGGTGAACAGACACGTTCGTTTTGCTATGTCAGTGATCTCGTTGACGGCATCATTAGGTTGATGAATGCAGAAGGGGATGACATCCATTTGCCCGTAAACCTTGGCAATCCAGGCGAATTCACAATGAACGAACTTGCCGACGAAGTCGGTAAGACGATCGGAATACCAATACAGATCAAATACTTGCCATTACCGCAAGACGATCCTAAGCAGCGTCAGCCGAACATCGAGCGTGCTCAGCGTCTGTTGGGCTGGTCGCCAACCATACCGCTTGCTGAAGGATTAAAGAAAACCGTCGCGTATTTTGCATCGGTAATTAATACAAAATAGGAAAATATGAAGATCCTCATTACCGGCGGTGCCGGATTTATTGGAAGCCACCTTGCCGACAAACTTCTTGCCGAAGGCCACGAAGTCGTGGTCATCGACGACCTATCGACAGGCCGCTATTCGAACATTGAGCATCTCGAAGATAATTCGAATTTCAAAACGATCATCGATACCGTACTTCACGCTAGCCTGATGGAACAACTTATCCGCGAGAGCGACCGTGTTTATCATATGGCGAGTGCGGTTGGCGTCCGCTTGATAATGGAACAGCCAGTCAAGACAATCGAAACGATCTTTCATGGTACCGACGTTATATTGAAATACTGCTCGCGGTACCGCAAACGCGTGCTGATACCCAGCACTTCTGAGGTATATGGCAAAGGTGTTTCAGTTCCCTTTACAGAAGATGATGACCTGCTAACGGGTGCGACCGACAAGCACCGGTGGGCATACGCCTGTGCAAAAACGCTCGACGAATTTCTCGCTCTTGCCCATTACAAGGAAACTCGTCTGCCCGTAATGGTCGCAAGGCTATTCAACACGGTCGGCCCTCGTCAAACAGGACAGTACGGCATGGTCGTGCCTCGATTTGTCGAGGCCGCACTAGAGAACGCTCCGATCGAAGTTCATGGTGATGGAACGCAATCCCGGTGTTTCGGGCATATCGCCGATGTTGTCGAGGGCCTAACTGCCATGATGGAGAACCCGGCGTGTTTTGGCCACGTTATCAACCTGGGAAGCGATGCTGAAGTATCCATAAATGATCTCGCTAAAAAGGCGATCTCTCTCACTTCAAGCAGCAGCGAGATCAAGTACATTCCATACTCGGAAGCCTACGGCGAGGGCTTTGAAGACATGCAGCGGCGTGTTCCATCGCTCGAAAAGGCCAAACGCCTGATCGGTTACCAGCCAACCCGCAGCCTCGACGACATCATCAATGATGTTGCGGGCGAAATGCGTCAAAATAAGCCCGGATCAAAGCTGCATGGACAAAATTAGCAAACGAGTATTCAGGCCGATAGTTTTTCTGCTAACCGCATGTTGCTTTGTGCTTACCGCCTACGGTCAGACAGGCGGGGCGAAGGGTAAGGTCCGAAACTCGCGCGGCGACGCGATCGCCGGAGTGAATATCACTGCTCGTAAAGATTCAAAGGATATGAGTACTGTTACATCGAACAGTAAGGGTGAGTTTATATTCAGCAGCTTAGAACCCGGCGTTTACAACTTCGTTTTTGATGCAGCCGGCTATAGCTCTGCGATCCGATATAACATCGAAGTTCGCCCTAATAAAAAGGTCGATCTCGGAGATCGGCTTATCCTGATCGTCGATAAAGGAACGCTTGTTATCATTCAGGGCAGCGTATTTTTTAGGGACGGCACAAGCGTTACCGGAGCAAAGGTCGAGGCAGAAAAACTAAACGCCGATGGAACCACGAGCTCGATTCCCGCAACCTATACAAATATCTACGGCGAATTCACCTTTCGCCAGCCCGAAGGCACTGCCAAATACCGCCTTACGGCAAAGTATAAAGACCGGTCCGCCAGCACGGAGATCGAGGTCAGTTCCGCCGCAGTTTATCGTACCGCGATCAAACTCGATCTGGAACGCTCAAACAAATAACTAGCTGTTCCAACGGACAAAAAATAGACTTTTGGATAAATATGCCTGCTAGATGGCATATTTAGTCGATTCTTGCCTCACTCTGCAATAATACGTACCGCCAAAAAAACTATCGCTAACCCTGATGCGACTAGCCACTCAGCGCATTACACTTAATTGTATATTCTCTAATACAGGATCTTAAAGTGACGGGCGGAACGGCCTGTTTCTGGTTCTGATTAGGGGAAATAGCCTGACAGAAACGCTTTTCAAGAGGGTTAGATGGACTTTTAATGGAAAAGAACTTGAATTGCGTGTCTTTTTCTCTGTCGATTTTGCGCGGCAACTGCGCATTTCTGGCTGTTTTCAGGATAAAGGCCGCATATTAGTTAAGATCAGGCCTTGCTAGATTTGATAACGATCTCACCGAATGCCGACCTCGTTTTCCTCCGGTAAGGCTTCGGAAAGAGATCACATTAAAGTAGTTACTATGTTTAAACGCAACCAACTGCCTCGCCTTTCATTGGTCCGCAGCACGGCATTAGCCGCTATCGTCGGATTCACGCTCGTCGTCACCGCCAACGCCTCAACCGGCACCGGCTATGCTTTCCTAGACTCGATAGCCTCGCTCTTAGGAGTCGCAACGACAGAGCAGAATAGCGCCCAAACAGAACAAATGGCTGAGCCAGCCTCGGCGATGTTTTTTGCTGCTTGTACGAAAACGAGTACCGGAAATGGCACCTGGAGTACAAGCGGCACTTGGAATCCGAGTGGCGCACCTGGGCCGACCGACGTTGTTTGTATTGCCGACGGCCACACAGTGACGATCAACGCCAGTACTACTGTCGCGGAGGTTCAAGTTGGCGGCGGAACGAGTGGAATATTGACCTTCAACAGCAATTCGAACTTTTCTCTTACTGTCACTGGAGATGTTTTGATCAATTCTGGAGCAACACTTCGGGTGGTTGATGGTGGAGGTGCAGGTAACGATACCCATTCACTCAACGTCGGTGGAAATTTTTCTAATGATGGGACTTTTACAGCAACCAACTCAGCCGACAACTTGAATGTGGTTCTCAATGGCGGTTCGGGTCAGGCAATCGGCGGAGCATCGACAACCACGTTCGATAATTTAACTCTAACGCCGACAGCAGCGGCAACGATCACAGCAAACACGAATTTTAACGTAAATACGACCTTCACGGTCAACGGGAATGCAACTTTCAGTCCGGCGGCGGCGGTCGTCATTGGCGGAACGACGAACACAATCACCGGTTCAGGAACGGTTCTCGTCACGCGCACTGCTGCGACCCCGGATTATAGTTCGCAGTATGCTTTTTCGACTGATACATTGACTAACTTAACGGTCGATTACAGTGCATCGGCGACACAAACCATCAGCGCTTTAACGTACGGGAATCTGCGCACAAGCGGAAACGGGACAAAAACAACAGCCGGAGTAGTTTCGGTCGGGGGAACACTTGGAGTTGACAGCGGAAGCACATTAGCAACAGGCTCTAACAATGCCTGGACGCTATCAGTTACAGGTGCAACCACGGTCGATGGTACATTGACACTTGCCAATACCGGAACAAAATCATTCGGCGGAAATGTAACGATCAACAACGGCGGCACCTGGAACGAGACCGGAGCGTCTGCCGTAAACTTTACAGGCACTTCACAAAGTTTGCAGAACGACGGCACTCTTACGGCTAATACGGGTGTTCATACATTTAGCAGCGCCGGCAATTCGATAAATGGTACCAGCGGTGTATCAATACCGAACCTTACGATTAACGGTACAACGACGAACAACACCACATTAACAGTTTCCGGCACTCTTGCGGGATCAAGCACCTTGACTAACAGCGCATCGAATACGCTGAACCTAAGTGGAGCTTGTTCCATCACGACTCTCGCAAATCTAGGTACGATCGAGCGAACGGGAAGCGGCTCGACGACTACGGTTCTCGCGAATTTTACAAATACCGGAACAATAAACCTCAATGGGTCGGGAGCGATCACTGGCATAACCAACAATGCCGGAGGTATAGTCAATTTGGCGAGCTCGGGCACGATCACTGCGTTTACGAACAACACATCGACGAGTACGCTCAACATCAGTGCGGCTACAGTTCCGACGATCACTACATTGACAGCAACAGCCTCGGGCAATACTGTCAATTACACTGGAACAGGACAAACACTTAAGGTCACAACGTATCATCACCTTATTTTGAGCGGCGGTGCGGAAACCTTTGGGGCGATCACCACCATCAACGGCAACCTGACGCTGAGTGGAACAGCAACTGCAACTACGGGAGCAAACCTCGCCGTCGGTGGAATTTTGGCAGTTGGAGCCGGAACAACCTTTACTGTTGGATCGAATTTCACACTCGGCGTGACGGGTACGACATCTGTGAATGGTACGCTTG
>CAZGSC010000174.1:0-6734 GCA_964528325.1 uncultured Chloracidobacterium sp.
CAGGATCGACATGCAATGGTGCGGCGAAAGATAAAAAAATGCCGGTTTTGTGTTCTTATTCGTTTTCCGGCAAAGACACTCTGCACCTGATCAAAGAGGCTCTTGGAAATTATCGGATCATGAATCCCCACAAACAGTTCACCTATGGATCTGATGTTTATTAATCCTATGTAGAAGGGGTTTTTGAGTATACAAACCAAACCGTTTCGACTGATCTTTCGGCCGTTCTTATTTCTCAGTCCATTCTCAAACATTTTCTCGACCAAAGCATTGAGACCATACTGTCCAGAGGCATAGAATTCAAAGGCTTGCTTAATCAAAGGCCCTTGAACCGGATCAATACTCTTGGGGTTACCTTTACCCTCATCCATATATCCAACACGGGCTGGAAACGGATACAAGCCTTGCTTTAGCCTTCCGTAAATACCCTTCTTTGTTTCTTCGCGAAGGTTACGAATATAGTCGGATGCAACAACAGCTTGAATATCCGCAGACAGCCGGCCTCCACGAGAGTTAAGATCAAGATTTTCGTTTGCAAAATGGATTTCGATCCCTTTATCAATCAACGAGCCAAGATCAGCCCAGTCTTTTAGATTTCTGGCACTTCTATCTATCTTGTGTACGATAATCCCGTGTGCTTTGCCTTTTTGTAAAGACTTGAGCATATCTAAAAACACGGGACGGCCTAGTTTAGCTGCGGTTTCCCGTTCTTCGAATCGTTTTGTGATCTTCAATCCAAAACGGGCCGCATATTGTTCTATTGCCGTCTTTTGCTCGGCTAGAGATGTGCCGTTCTGTCCTTGTCTCTGAGTCGAAACACGGATGTAGGAAAAGTAGATTTTACCCGGCATTTGGAAATGTAATGATAAGGGTTAGCTTCTGCCGCGCTTAAACTTAGCGTTTAAAAGGATTCTAGTCAATTTTTTGGGATTTTCCCGGCTTACCCGCTGATAAATTCGCCAAACCAAAGCGAGATAGCTTTTAAGGACAACTTGGGCCTCCTCAAGTTCTTCGTTGTTATATTCCAGAGAAAGGTCTCGCAATAAAGGGTAATTTTTTGAAGTTGATTTCATTGTTGTCGTTTCGATTTGTTCTTATTTCTTCGCTGTCATTGATGGTGTTGCTCCCTGTGCCTCGGACGCAAGCTAAGCCAACAGCGACTGCATCGAACAACTGGCCATAGTATCGCTTACTCCAGATTTTTTGCACGTCCAAATACGGCTCAAGTTCTCTGTATGTTTTGACAAGGATCTGAGCGGTGTTTCCCTTTGTCGGTTTCTGATTTCCGCAAAGAGAGTTTCTAACGAGTTGGGGATCGAGTTCGATAAGTGCTCGTTTTTGGTTTTTTATGCAACGGACAATGTTTTTATAGACAGCTTTGAAAGTAGGTGTACCTTGCTGCGGAAACGTCGATCTTTCTATAGCAACAATGTCGATTCCATAGCTCTCGGTCAAATTGGTAACTATCTCCTGCAATTTGCTTAGAGTACCTGCCTCCTGTTTCGTCCTAACACATTTCACGCCATAGAAGACAAGTTCCTCGCCTCTAAAAACGGCAAATCCTATTTGCCGTGAACCCGGATCAATTCCAAGAACCCGTCGAGAGAATGAGGCCATAACAAGAGATTTAATTAATAATTATGAAGCAAACGGACGCCGACCCTGCTTATAGTCTGACGTAACATTTATGAGCGATATGCTGTGTTTTTGTACCAGCACAAGTTCCATTTGGCTGGGTACGTGATTCTTTAACAATTCCGTGTAAAAACAGAATTCCTCCTGAGTCAGTTTTTCTGCGTGGGTAGGAAACCAAGACACCTTGTTCAATGGTTTACCGCCTTCCCGTTTTCGCTCCTGAATTTCCTTACGGCATTGAGTGAACAAATTCTGAAAAAGCAATTTTACGGGAGTGTGGTAAATTAACTCCAGTTTGATTGCCGTCTGAAGGTTTGGCACGTAGAGTCCCCGTTCATACAGGGAAAGTTCATCATTTGATTTTTTTGACAGAAGGAAAGACACCTGTTTCCGTTCCAAGTGAGATCTTTTCCTTGCCTGCCAAAGGTTGTTTTGGGTAATGATTTCTCTTTTTGTTTTCATATCGGTTAACAATTAACTTTTGTTTTATCGTAGCAGTGGATCAAATATGGCAATAGACTGAAAAAATAGAGAAAAGTCTCTGACCTTAAGGCTGATTGAAGCCTGGTAATCCACCGCCACAAATGCGGGGGCAAATTCCGAATGCGAAGATCGACCGGATTCAATTCAAGGAAAGCCATCTTTTGTCTGCAAAACGGGAGTATCTGCGAATCAACGGCAAGAATGAATTTTATTTTGCGATCTGTGCCGCCCCGTTCGGAACGGGATTCTTTGTCTAGTATTGGCAGCTTCAGCACTGGATGGGTGTTTCAGAACGCTGTTTGAGGGCATTCCTATTCTATCGGTAATTGCCAAAGCACTTGTCAACCACAGGGTCGATACAATAACCATGTTTCAGACAGCAACCCACTAAACGCCTTTGTTTACTAGCCCCGCCCTTGCCTAAGCCAGTGGTCAACGATAGCGCAGGCTGCCCTTGTCGTAGGTTGAGGGAAGCGTTTAGCGACTGAAACCCGAAGCGGTCGGAAAAGCTAGTTTAGCTTTTCCGATTTGTCCAGATGTTATCTGGACAAAAGCGAAGTCGCATCGTCTCGCCCTCATCAAATTAGTTTGATGAGGTATCGGTAAGATGAGAATTAGTGGCTACTAATTCGAGCGAGCGGCGAGAGGGCAGCCTGCGGTAAGCTGGCAAGGGCGGGGAAGATACTGATAATTCGCGCTGCTTTATCGCGTATTCTGTCCCGAAACCTGTCCGATCTTGCTACGGAACAGACAGAAACGATCGGTATTGGCATGGTCAAAGTCGAGTTACCCGCTCGGCGACGAAAAAAAACGTCGCGTTTAACGTGTAAACCTCCCGCATAACCGACCGACAACCGCTAGAAAGGAATTGTGAATTTTCGGAGAAGTGAGATTATTTAGATAAGTTGATCTGTCGAATAATCGCGTTAAATGTTCCAATAGAACAACGGTGAATTTCTTGCAGAGCTTCCTTTGATTTAATCGTTGTGAATATTTTACGGTTGAGCTTATATTTTCGTTGATACTCATCTAATTCTGAGACGCGGGTCAAAATACTAAGATGATAAGCACTCAAGTCATCTTTTACTAATGAAAAATCCTCTAGAATACCTGGCATTAAGTCATCGACCCTGATGCTAAGTTGCTGATACCGATAAGCGACGTCTTTTGGTTTGAGTTCACCATTCTGCAAACTACGGAACAAGTCAAAATATTCTGAGCGAATCTCCAATACCTCTTTGATATAGTGATCTTTAAGCAGCCTTCGGTTGTTAATGCCATTCTGAACAACGCTTACTAACCAATAAGTAAGCCCAACACCCGCAGCGGTTACCATGAAAGTAAGAGCCGCGACTACCAACGTCAGAACATCAAATATGTCTCTTCCCTTGTATGAGAGCAAGTGCCAAGCCTCAACAAGATAATTGAGTAGATATCTTATGAGGGCAGACTCCATTGCTTCTTAACTAACTTCTCGTCAACTAGTGCGTACCACGGTTCATGCACTTTTGTTACAACTCTAGGTTGCTTTTCAATCCGTCGAGTTTCCCATTCGTCGGCCTTTTTCCAGATATGCTGTATCCAGTGAGGTTCAATAGTCGAAGTTATAACAATCAGTTCCTTAACGATTTTGAGAGTGAAATCGTAAACGAGATTGCCGAAAGCTTCATCAAGAAATGACGGAAGAAGACCACGAGTTCCATCCAAAACAACTTCAAGTTTGGTTTTGGTTCGGTAAGCCTCTGCGAATGCGGTATTTAATCGCTCGTGGTAATAATCCTCGCCGGAGTCTTCGCTTATTACGCTGCTTCTAAGTCCAGGAACTACGGCGAAATCCTTTACTTTAATCGTATACATAATCTTTTATATCAACCATCTGTTTGAGACAGTTGGCTGATACTCTCCATTGAAAAATAGTTCCACTATATCGCGGAAACCCTCGATCAAAGGTTTCCGCCTTCTCATCGTCGCCAAATCCAAGAATAACATTGTTTGCAAGGACTCTTAAGTCTTCAATCATGCCCAGTTCACAAGCCTTGCGAAATGTTGGTAGTCCGTTATTCCTATTTACCTCTCCTGATCTAGACCCCCATTTTCGCTCGAAAGCAAGTTTTAAGATTTCATGCTCTGTTTGGAATTTAACTAGATTGAGGAACTTATCTGTGAGCTTGCGCCTTAATGTTTCGAGAATTCCTTTCCCAACGTCAGTAATTGTGAAAAGTACTTCTCGGCCACCCTCTTTTTCTTCTTTTTTCATTCCAAGCATCCATTGGCGGCCTTCCGTCTGCCCCCATTCAATCGAATTCGCACAACCTTCCAAGAGAAGAGTTTTAAGCTTAATTTCATGTTGGATATTTCCGCCCATAAATTCCATTGCGTCGGCCAACAGATCACTAATCTTTAGATTCTCCTCTCTAGAAAGTTGCCCGCGACCTCTTTCGAAAAAGATATGTGCCGACTGCTGACTAGGGGGGAATTTACGTCCCTTCATATCTATAAGCCCGTCCAGATAACCGCACTCTCTTAAATAGTCGCTACAGATCTTGTTGGATGGAAGATCACCTACGATTGCAATGTCGCGAGTTGTGAAATCGTAAAGCACAGCCTTGAGAATGCTTATAGTTGCATAGTTGATATCTCTCACACGCTGAAGGTTAATTTGAATACGGTGTTGTGGCTCGCCAATAATTTCATTTCCCAACGCCCTCAGCTCGCGAATAAATCCTAAAGTATCTTCCATTTTACTAAAAAGACGAAGATTCGGAGGAGCGTCAATAAAGTGCGTTACAAGTCCTCCTTTTGATTTTATTGGGCTTTTTTTTATGAAGCGAGGATTTTGGTAACGTGATTCAGACTGTTGCTTAACCGCTTCTAAACCTCGTGCTAGCCGACGGCCCCGCCTTGTTAGACGAGCACTCCTTTTTTGAGTCTTCCAATATTTAGGGTAATCACGAATTTTTTTCATTTGAAAGAGTCCAGCGACCATTATTATAAGTCGCTGGACCCTGTTTATGAACTAGTACCAGTGAAACCCTACCGTGTTGGCGATTGCTTGTTTCGGCCTTCGGAGGAGCTACGACGTGGACGGCTGCGAACCTATGAGCAAAAAGACCGAAAGATCGAGTTTTTATTTCCTACAAATTAAGGGCTTTTTGAGAACCGGATGATCATTTCAAGGAATTGGTGTGGATTAAGCCCGTTACCAATACGTTACCAAAAGTTGACTAGAAGAAAATAGAATTGAATAGTTGAACCATTCCACACACGGCGTAAGTTGTTGATTTATTTGCAAAAGTCCAACTATTCGATTGTTTTTGAAACACATTGTCAACGGATTCATAACCCCGAGGTCGGGAGTTCAAGTCTCCCCCCCGCCACCATTTATGAAACGGACAACGGCCAACAGGCCGTTTTCTTTTTAGCCTGCCGTGCTATTGAACTCTTCGACCCTTTCCGCAAGCTCTGCCCAGCGTGTCATATCGAGCTCAAGCTGCTCGTTCAGCTTCTGCTGCTCGGTAAAAAGCTCGTGAACCTTTCCGGCATTACTGGCAGCAAGGGCCAGTTCTTTTTCGATCTGCGGCAATCTTGTTTCTGCTGCTGCAATACTAAGTTCTAATGCCTCGAGTTCGCGGGTTTCCTTGAAACTCAGCTTCTTGGGTTTTAGCTTATCGGCGACGGCCGCAGCGGCGGTCTTTGGTTTTGCGACGAGTGTTTCGGCGGTCTTGAGCGTCGCTTCTTCGCGTTCTTTGGCTTCGAGATACGCCGAGTAGTCGCCCGGATATTCTCGAATATGGCCGCCGGGTTCGAAGCGAAAGACGTTTTCGACCGTTCGGTCCAGGAAATAGCGGTCGTGGCTGACCACGATGAGCGCACCGGCGAAATCGTCAAGATATTCTTCGAGGGCGATCAGCGTCGGTATGTCGAGGTCGTTTGTCGGTTCGTCGAGAAGCAGGACATTTGGCGAACTCATCAAGATCCGTAATAGATAGAGTCTCCGCCGTTCGCCGCCGGAGAGATTGCCAATGACGGCATATTGAGCGGCCGGTGTGAAGAGAAATCGTTCAAGCATCTTGCCCGCAGTTATCTGGACGCCTTCGTTGGTTGTCACATATTCAGCTACATTTCGGATGTAATCGATAACCCGCTCATCGTCATTTAGGGCGCGGCTTTCCTGATCGTAATAGCCGATATGCACCGTCGAGCCCGTTTCGATATCGCCGCTGTCCGGCGCGACGCGGCCCGTTATCATTTCGAGGAGTGTCGTTTTGCCTGAGCCGTTAGCACCGATGATGCCGATGCGGTCGTCACGTTTTAGCAAATAGGTGAGTTCCTTGATGAGCGTGTTTGCTCCATATGATTTCGACAATTTGTTGATCTCGATGGTCTTTGAACCAAGCCGCTTTGAGCCGATGGCAATATCGACCTCTCCCTTTACCGTTTCTTTTGGGATCGCCATCAGCGAATACGCCGCCTCGACGCGATGTTTTGATTTTCGCGTTCGCGCCTTTGCACCGCGTCTGAGCCAGGCGAGCTCTTTCCTTATCAGTTGATCCCGCTTGTGGCCCTCGACCGCTCGAAGCTCATCTTGCTCAGCTTTTTTTTCATGATAATAAGCG
>CAZGSC010000175.1:0-6705 GCA_964528325.1 uncultured Chloracidobacterium sp.
CGACAGCACCCGCGACTTTCAATAACATCAGGGTTGAGATCGTCAACACTCGTCCTGTGATCAGCAACGACGGACGCTGGCTCGCCTTTAGTTCGAACGCGACCACGTCCACGCCTGGCTCGCCCAACGCAACTAATCCCGGTTCGTTTGATGGTAACGCGTTCACTTCTCCGACGCCAACGCCCACCGCTTCGCCAACATCGACGGCAACAGCCACGCCTACAGCCACTCCGACTGGTTCCCCGACGGCAACACCTGTGCCCGGAGCAAACATACTTACAAGTGATGGCAACCTAGAAATTTGGCTTTATCATATTCCTGATTATGCCGAGGTAGCAGATCTTTCGACAGGTGACGAAATTCCTGTCACAGACCTTACCGGCGGGACATTCATTCGCGTAACAAATACTGATCCCAGCCAACTGCCTCGAGCTGGCACTTCGATCACAGGCCCTTTTGTCGCCGACGACAACCACGACGCAAGCATCAGTGACGATGGAAGTGTGACCGCTTTTGTTTCAACCCGTGATCTCGTTACATGCGTAGGAAATTCCTTTCCTGCGAACGAAGATAACGATGAGATATTTACTTACGTCCAGGATAGTGGATCGTATTGTGAAGACGGGACCGGTGAAGGTATTAGGCAAGTGACGAAAACACCTCGCGGCCCTATTTCAGACCCTATATATAACAAGAACCCTTCGATCTCAGGCAATGGTCAGCGTGTTGTTTTTGCCAGTACGGGCGATAATCCGATCGTGGACATGACCGGCGGCACCAATCCTTCTACCAGCCGAAACGAAGAGATATTTTATGCAGATCTTGTTGCTGGTTCTCCGACCAAGGGAACTACAAAAAAACAGATTACTGCGACAACGCCAACGAATCCAGGCGACCCTGTAAACATCCTTGATCTTGGACGCCGTATGAGCCGTGACGGACGTTATATAGCTTTTGAGTCCTATGCCGATCTGGGAACTATTCCAAACGGAGCCAATAAGACGTCATTCGCTCTATACCTTTACGACACGCAAGCTCCGGAGCCAACTCCCGGGAATTCGCCTTTCCGCCAGATCGGGCCGAGAAGCGACGCGGACACTGCTGCTGTTGGTGGTGACGTCGAACATTATCCCTCTTTCACGGATTACGATGTCAGTGGTTTGCCCGCGACATTGGTATTGGAAACCCGAATGAATATCAAGGCCGACGGCACTATTCCGACAACCACCTCTGACGGGTTAAACAATATTACAGGGCGGCCGGTACAAATGTATTCTTATCCTTTGAACGTATCGTCAGCAACAGCAACATTCACACGTCTGGTAAATTTCCCTGCCCCAACCATTCCGAGCGGGTTGTTGGCCTCCACTCAGCCTCTTCCCAGCAACTCGGTGAATCGTATGGCGTTCAACTTTGCATTGACCGAGTTGGGAACCGGCAATCTCGATCTGCGGAACGAGGTTTTTTACTACCTTAAACCGGAAGTAACGTCCCAAGCGCCTGTAACGATCGATATTGCGACCGGAGCGACGAGAATCCCTGTGTTACCCGCGGTGCCTGCGACCGCGTCACCAACCGGATCAACACCAGCGACGCCAACATCCACGCCAACTGCGACGGCGACGTCTACATCTACCGCAACTGCTACGGCCACGGCCACCGCAAGCCCAACGGGATCGCAGACTGCCTCACCCACGGCCACACCAACCGCCACGCCGGAAACTCCGCCGGCCGTGTTCGGTGTTTCGCCTGGAATGGCTGCAATTCTCAATTTTCAAGCAGGGCTAGACCATCCGGTCGTGGCAAGGACTGCCACGGGATCTCTTAACCGCAGCTTCACGCTGCCGATCGAGCTAAGCGGCGTGTCGATGACCATCAACGGAGCAGCCTGCGGGCTCAAGGCTGTGAGCCGCCACAGGATCGAGTTCATCGTGCCTCCCGGTCTTATCTCGGACTTGACGGGTACTACATATCCGCTCGTCATAAATAACAACGGCGTTTTGATGAAAAGCATCGTGACCATCGTTCCGACACGTCCCGATATTTTTAATACCGAAGGCCTGCTTGGCCCAGGTGGGCGAACTAAGCTTTTCAACGTCACCAACAGTGTTCATACGACAGAGCCGTTTGTCGTCAGAACGATCAAACGCAAGGGCAACAAGCTCGTTCCAAGCGTTTTGCGGGTATATGTGACTGGAGTCGGAAATTTGAGCTCAGGTTCGATAACGGTTCGAATTCGCGATTCCATAATTACTCCGCGAACCGACCCTGTCATCGTCGCTCCAGGCGTCTATACATTCGATTTTGAGTTGCCGGCTGCGCTTGCCCATGCGGGAGATCAACCCGTCGTTATTAGTGTAAATGGTGGAACCGTAGTATTTAGGTCGCGGCTTGATGATACGACATCGCGTGTTTTCATTCTGTGACGCGACATGTCAATCTCTTGCGTGAGCCTTGGCCGTAGGATACAATTATTCATAGAAAACACATTATTTAGTGGCTTTTCTTAAGAATTTTGTTGGTTTTCGAAGTATATTTTGATTGGTTTTTGATATCTGTACCCTGGAGTTAACCGGCGCCTTCCGGGCCTTGAAAAAAATATGTCAGGAAAAGATGTAAGCACTATGAAGATCTCGCCAAAAGTTTGGAAAAATGGCGAGTTTATCGATTGGGACGACGCACGTATCCATGTAATGTCGCATGTCGTCAATTACGGTTCGAGCGTGTTCGAAGGTATCCGCTGTTACAACACGAGCAAGGGTTCGGCCGTATTTCGCCTCACTGAACACATGCAGCGGCTCGTAAATTCGGCCAAGATCTACCGCATGGATTCGCAGTTCAACCGCCAGCAATTCTGCGACGCGACCGTTGAACTGATCAAACAGAGCGGTCTTGACGAATGCTACATCCGACCGTTGATATTTCGGGGTTTGGACGAAGCCAAGCCTGCTTTTGGTGTAAACCCGTTCCCGAATCCCATCGATTCTTACATCGCCATCTGGCAATGGGGGAAATACCTTGGCGAAGAGGCTCTTGAGGCCGGCATTGACGTTTGTGTTTCGTCATGGACACGCATCACGTCAAATTCAATGCCAGCAATGGCAAAGGCCGGAGCGAACTACATGAATTCGCAGCTTATCAAGATGGAAGCTCTGCTCGGCGGATTTTCTGAAGGCATAGCTCTCGATGATCGCGGCTACGTCTCGGAGGGCTCGGGCGAAAACATCTTCTTAGTCAATAACGGTAAGCTCATAACACCTCCGCTCGGTGCTTCGATCTTGCCTGGAATTACCCGCGATTCCGTTGTCCAGATCGCCCGGGAACTCGGCATCGAGGTGATTGAAGCGCAGATCCAACGTGCGGCTCTGTATCTCGCCGACGAAATGTTCTTTACCGGCACTGCCGCTGAAATAACACCCATACGTACGGTCGATCGTATTACTGTCGGCGCGGGTAAACGCGGTGATATAACTAAGCGGCTGCAGGAAGAATTCTTCAAAATAATTGATGCCGAGCGTCCTGCTCCATTCGGTGCTGATTGGCTTACGTTCGTAAACACCTCCGGTGAAAAAAAAACAGCAGCCGTGTCAGCTGACATGACCGTTGCCGTTTAACGGTTAAGACAAATTCATTCTCAACTTCGATTTTTTCGTATTTTGTTATCTGCGTTAAAAAAGCCGTTTTTTTTCGGCTTTTTTAGCGCATGCCTTGACCATATTGTTCGGTACCGAAGGAACCGATGCCGTTTAGGCGAAAGCTGAAAACGAATCGGTTCTCTTTGCGAACACCAACGTTGAACGTGTAATACTGCAGAGCAAGTGAGCAGCAGTCGTACGCGTAGCCGATGGTGACGAGAGAGCTGATCATTGGTGACGTTTTTGATGCACGGCGATTCTCTAGATCGAAGAAGAACGATGCTCCGCCGTAGAGGCCGTGGCTGCGATTTCCCAGAAAGATCGCCGGGCTCCATTGTGATCCTCGCAACGTGCCTGGCTCTTTACCCGCCACATTTGCGTATTGGGCAAGCGAAGGAATAAGCGTAATTGCACGGGTGTAGTAAAAGGTTTGGAAGATCTTCACAAAAGACGTGCTATAACCCATGCCGGTCGAAATGTCGCGGAGACCGTCACCTGACACACCGTAATCAAGTCGAGCGTTGACAAATATTGTTTTTTGAGGGCGATAGGTCGCGTCGATGTTCAATGGCGAAAAACGTCTTGGCGCTCCTCCAAATGTATAAAAGCTAAGAGCCGTTATCGGTTCGATCTGATTTCGCCTTCCTTGCATCAACGCACCGCCAAACGTTTTATCAAAAAAGTACTTGCCGCGAACTGTAATGCTGAAGATCTCGTATGGCTGGACTGATAGAGCGTCTGGAGTCTGGAGCTTTGTATCTTGCGTAGGAACTCCATTTCCAAACTTAAGGCTTAAAGCCTTTTGGGCTTCCGTAGTAACAGCCTGACCGTATTTTCTTGAATAGAATCTGTTCGTTATTCCAAATTCGATTTCGTTGGTATTTGTCGCGGTATCGATGTGATCAAAACGAATGATCTTATTAAAGTTATCAACTCCCTTCACGAGACGATAGGTTGCGAAGGGTTCGATAACGTGGCGGAATCGAAACTCTTTGTTCTTTCCGTAATAGTTTTTTGCGACAGCGACGGGCCGTACATCAAAACTGAATTCGCCGTATCGTCTTATTACATCTCTTGACGACACACGTCTCGAGTCGTCGAACGAATTAGAATAATAAGTGACTCGCGTCGCGGCTGTCGTGGTGAAATTAAAATACTTAGTGTTAAGCGGGATCGACACCTGTGGATAAGCGTCAAACCTCTGCACCAGCGAAGGTGTGATCACGGGCTCAGTTCCGGTCATTGCGAAATAAAGACGTCTATCATCAACTTCTTCCTTACGGGAAACTCCCTGAAGACTGGCCTTGAAAGAAAAATATGCATTCTTGAAAAATGGCAATTGTGAAGGGCGTTTTTCAAAGTCGATGCTCGGCAGATTGCGCGATTTTTCGCGAACATTCGGGATCGAAATGACCTGCGACCGCGTTAGAAAATTCAGCGTGTAGTTATTCCAGCTCTTATTAACAAAAACTTGCGAGATCTCGATGGGTGAGATGATCGACTGAATGCCGTCGGAGAATTCCTGCCTGAACGCAAGGCTTGAGGTCAGTCGAAAATCGACCGCGGCAGTAAAACCATTTGGGAAATAATGTACTCCGTCGGCATAGATCGACGATCCGCCCTGGTCCGGATGCTCAGCATCAACTTTATGTCCGAGAATTCGATCCTGAACAGCGTAAAAACCAAAATTCAGAAATGAGCGTGAGTTTGCGCGAGTGCGAGCGTCGAGGCCGTAGCCAAGTCCGCGCGCCGAAAAAACATCGCCGCGGAAGGTGACGTCAGCAGAATCTCCAAGCGTTTTGTAATATGCAGCCGACAACCGGGCGCCTTTTCGGCCCGAATATCCAACAGTCGGCGTCAAAAAGCCGGAGCTTCGGTCTTTTTCCTTGATCGGGATCGACGCAAATGGAAGTACCACAAGCGGCACATTCTTGATACGGAATTTTGCATTCTTCAGCCGAAGTTTGTCGTTAGTTTTTATCCGTGCGTTATCGGCCGTAAAACTCCATTTAGGTACCGCTTCTTCGCAAGCGGTGAACACCCCTTTCGTGATAACGATCTCTGTAAGTGACACGCGTTCGACTCGTTCCGCCGTGAAATAGATCACGGTGCCGTCATTGGTCTGATTTGTAAAGCCGGTCGAGTCCTCAAAAACGCCAAGCTTTGTTTTGTAATTCCAGACGGCATTTACACCTGTTATGCGCTGATCGTCACCTTGATCGAATATAACGCTGCCCGTCGCCACCATCTTGTTTTCCGCTTCATAAATGACGATCTTGTTCGCCTGCATTCGATAGATGCCGTAGCGAACGTCGACATTTCCGGTGTGATGCACGATGCGATGCCCTTTTTCGCCCTCGACGGTCTGCGAATCCGAATAAACAACAACTTCGCCGTTGCCGCCTTCCTCCTCAAAACTCGTCTTTTTTTTGGGTTTTGGTGCCGAAATATTCTGTTCGTTTGAGATCGGGTTGATGTTCGGTGTGTCCGTTATAGGGTTGGATACCTGACGGTCGACGGGGTTAGTCTGCTGCGCAAACGTCAGCGACGCCAGCACAAATAACAGTAATAAGCCCGTTTTGGGATCAGGGAACCGCATCGAATAAGTTGGACATTTCGATGCTAACACGAAGCAGACAAACTATAAAATTAAGTGCCGCGCGAAAATATTTGCCGATTAAATTCTACTTAGCCGAAAGCTCAAGTACAAAAAAATCTGTACCTTCGATTCGCACGATACGTCCAGAAGTGTAAGGCTCCTGAAAAAAACTGTTTGCGGCGTAAGCAAGGCCCTTCAGGCTGTCGTCGCCGCTCAATTCGCCTTGTGCTATCAATTCTGACGGAAACCACGATTCTGACGGCAATGTGACGTTCTGCGTGGCTTGATGAGCTGAGGCTTCAGCGACTATCTTGTTTGCATTCTCGTTTGAGAACCGAATGACCGCCAGTAGTTTCTTATGATCTGCACTTTCCTTCCAAACAATATCTTCATCTTCCACCTCATACTGCACATTTACCAGCAAATTAAGCTCTTCTACATTGGTTTTTGCTGATTTTCCATTCTCAAGCG
>CAZGSC010000176.1:0-6503 GCA_964528325.1 uncultured Chloracidobacterium sp.
GACAAAACCAAAACCGCGTGAACGTCCCGTTTCGCGATCCTCGACCACAGTTGCGGATTCGACAGCGCCGATACCCGCAAACATTTCCTCAAGATCATGACTCGAAGTCTGGAATGAGAGGTTACCTACATAAAGTTTCATTGACATAATATTTATTTACCTTTTCCGTTGGGAAATAATACAAGGCACAGGCGTGATCGGATATCTTATTCGGATGGTGGTTCTGTTCCGGGAAGATCGCGTCTGAGTATCTTGTGTGCGTGAGCTGTTTCTAAAGCCTAATTCCAACCAACCCTCGAACCATCCAAAACATGCCAAGAAAACTTTACGCCGGTCGTGGGCACATCGCCGTCGATGTGCGAGAGCAGGATTAACAGAAAATATGATGCACGGTTAGCGGTAGGGTTGCAAATTGTGAACATTGATTTTGCCCCTTGTTTATGAAAAACTTGAAATCCAATAATGACGCCAGTCGAAAGCCTTTCATTACCGAGAACACCAACCGTCGCCGATCTGGCCGCTGGCGAACAGGTCTGTCCGGTTTGCTCACGATCTAATCGCAGCGAATATGTTGCTCTCGATCTATTACCCGAAGACCTGCAAAAGCTCATCCGTGCTAATGCTCCGGGCAAGAATGATTGCACGGAAGTTTGCGGACGATGCGCGGGACTCTTTGAAAGAGCGAAGGATCACATTATCAAAGACGCTGCGATGCAGAAGGACGGTTCGCACGTGCTTTCGACTCCATTGCGACTCGACGCGGACGAGCGGTTTACCGGCGATGGCGTCTGCATAGCATTTCTCGATTCCGGATTTTATCCGCATGTCGATCTGACAACGCCGGAAAATCGTATCGTCGCATACCGCAACATGCTGGATGGTGACGGCGACCTTTCGACGCTTTTTAAGCCCGATGTTGCCAGTTGGCATGGAATGATGACGTCGGTCGTTGCGGCGGGGAACGGTTCGCTCTCGAATGGTTTTTATCGCGGCATCGCGCCGAAAGCCGACGTTGTCCTTATTAAGCTCGCACGTACGGGACGCATCTCAGAACAGGACATTCAAGACGGTTTGGAATGGGTTCTCGACCACCGAGAGGAATACAACATCCGGATCGTAAATATTTCTGCGGGCGGCGATGACGAGCAGAGTTATCTGCATGATCCGTTATCACAAGTTGTCGAAGAATGTTCTGCCTCCGGCATTACCGTGATTTGTGCGGCAGGAAACGCCGGACATCTGCCGAATCATCCTGTGTTTCCGCCGGCAAGCGCGCCATCGTGCATTGCTGTTGGAGGACTCGACGACAATAATTCGATCAATCGTGCAAAACGTGGAATGTATCGCTCATCATACGGCCCGACGGTTGACGGACTGCAAAAGCCGGAAGTCATTGCTTCGTCTATCTGGGTTCCGGCTCCGATCCTGCCGCATACTCCGACCGCGAAGCAGGCAGCTCTGCTTGAAAAACTCGACAAGAGCAAAGACCGCGAACTTCATAAAATAATCAAAGAAAATCCCGGCGTCGATCCGGAGCTTGATGCGGCAACCGGCTTGCTGGTTCACAATATCAGACACATCATTGCCTTAAAAATGCGGCAGGAAAATGTGATCAATGAGCATTACAAATACGTTGACGGTACTTCGTTTGCAGCGCCGATCGTGTCGTCGGTCGCTGCGCAGATGATCGAAGCCAATCCGAACCTCATGCCTTCAGAGGTCAAAAAAATACTCATCTCAACTGCCGAACGTCTCCCGCATCACGAAGTCGATCGACAAGGCTGGGGAGTTATAGACGCTCGCCGCGCCGTCGAAATGGCATTTTCCCTGGCTTAACAAAAGGCTGAAAAGCCCGCATGCAAGTAAGGGCGGTACATTCAACATTGGATGTACCGCCCTTACTTACGTGCGGGCTTTTGCAATCGTACTCAGAAAAACTCGACCCCTCCGTCAGTTGCCAGTGTTCCCGACTCGCCTTCGTTAAACATTATCCGCTCCCATGTCAGCGGTGACACTGAGCCCGATTTTCCAACAGCCGTGAATCGTAGATTCAGAAGCAAACCGTTCCCGTCTATAGGTATCGGGCCATAGACGGCGACTCTCAGCAATCCCGGTTCCTTCGCATTTGCTACAGCGATCAGGCCGCGGCTGACGGTTCTCGCCAGATCGACCGCGTTGGCCTGCGGCTGTATAACCGAAGGATCATACCTGAGATCAAATTCATACGAGATGATTCCCTTCTCGGCCGCACCATCGACGATCACAGGAACAACGACCTCATTGTCTGTCCAGATGACCAAATTCGGAGCCGTGACACGTATGCCGTCCGATGCAGAAGCCCGCACGTCAGTAAGGGCGGTACACTCAACGTTGACTTCATCGCCCTCACTCACGGTCGCGCCTCCGCAATTTTCCGGCCTTGCTCCCGTGTTTGTCCAGTTACCCGAAACTTCGCCCATCAGCAGAGCAGAGTAGTCTTCGCCCGTGATGTCGGCAGTGATCGGCGGGTAGGATCTGTACGCGGGAACAAAGCTCCACTCACCTGTATGCATTCCTCCGGTTCCAACAACGAATTGCGCGATCTGTGCCGCGTCGAACGAATTGATGCTGCCGTTTCCACTTGCATCAGCGACGACCAGTTGGTTGCCCGTCAAAAGACTGATCCCGGCCACATGTTGTGCGATCTTGGCGGCGTCGAAAGAGTTTATTGCGCCGTTCAACCCGCCCGTCTTAGAAGGCGTCACCGTGTAAGCACCCGCCCCAAATCCGGTTAGCGAATAAGTGCCGCCGGGAAAACCGGTCGTCGCAGAAACGTTTGGCGAACCCACGCCGTTTATCAATACATTTGAAACATATTTTGGCGGTACTGAGGCGTTGCCATATGTAACAGTTCCGCTGATCGCAGGCGGAACAGTCGGCGTTGGGGTTGGAGTATAGGTAGGTGTTACCGTAGCTGTGTTCGTAGAGGTGTTGGTCGGGGTCGCACCCGTGCATGAGCCGAGGCGGATCGAGACCAAGTTGGAGTTGTCCACGGCAAAATCCTGCTTGCCGTCCATATTGAAGTCGCCGATCGCTACCGAACCTGGAGCGCTGCCCACGGCGACATCTGTAGTGCCGCTAAATGCGCCGAGCCCATCGCCGAACCGGATCGAGATCGTGTTAGAGTTGGTGTTAGCAGCGGCAATGTCCTGCTTGCCGTCATTGTTGAAATCACCGACTGCTACCGAACCTGGAAGGATGCCAACGGCGACCTCTGTCGTACCGCTAAAACCGCCGAACCCGTCGCCGAGCCGGATCGAGATCGTGCTTGAGCCGGAATTGGTAGTGGCGATGTCCTGCGTACCGTCATTATTGAAATCGCCGACCACTGCTGACACTGGATTGGCACCCGTAGCGACTTCTGTCGTGTAGCTTAAGTGACCGAGGCCGTCGCCAAGGCGGATCGAGACTGTGCTTGAGCCGGAATTGGTCGTGGCGATGTCGTGATTGCCGTCATTGTTAAAGTCGCCGACCACTACCGATGTAGGAAAGTCGCCCACGCCGACACCCGACGTGCCGCTAAAGACGCCGGCTCCATCACCGAGGCGGATCGAGACATTAGCAGAGCCATTGTTAGCAACGGCAATGTCCTGTTTGCCATCATTGTTGAAGTCGCCGACCGCTACCGACGCGGGATAGCTGCCAACGGCGACCTCTGTCGTTCCGCTAAAGCCGCCAACCCCGTCGCCCATGCGAACCGACACGAAACCAAAGACACTGCCACTGGAGTTGGCAGCAGCAATGTCCTGATTGCCGTCATTGTTGAAGTCGCCGACCGCAACCGACATCGGATTCGTACCCACTGAGACATTTGTCGTACCGCTAAAGCCACCCAGTCCGTCGCCGAGGCGGATCGAGACATTGTTTGAGTTGCCGTTGGCCACGGCAAAATCCTGCTTGCCGTCGTTATTGAAGTCGCCGATCGCGACAGAACGTGGATTTGTACCCACGGCTACATCTGTCGTGCCGCTAAAGCCCGGGACGCCGCTGCATGTCGCCCCGTTCGTTACCGTCAGCGTAAATGTCGTCGAGACGGTGCCGCCCGGCCCATACGCCTTTAACGTGACGGTATATTTTCCAGGCGGAATATTTGCATGGTGAGCATTGGTCACGCGCACTACGCCCGTCGCCGGGTCAGCCGTGATTTCGCCGACAAAGCTGGTCGATGTCGAAGCGTTAATGCTCGTCGTCTCTGTCGGTGGTGCCGACGGCGTGATGGTTACGTTATCACTCAATACCACTGATGTATTCGCATAGGTGCCCAAAGTCGGCGGAAGCAGGAACATTCTTTCGGACGATCCGACTGCTGACATATCGCCAACCAATTGCCCCGGCATTCCATCTGGCCGGGTCTGGCCGCTAAGTTGTGATCGTTCAGGTAAAACAAAAGTTTGGGCCGGCCGTAACCCTAAGAACTGCCCGACCGAATCCACAAATGAAAAAACCGCGGCAAGTGAGCCCGCGGTAGCAATTAAGAATATTGTCGTTGTGATTATTGCATATATTACGACCCGGACGATGCGGAATCGCGACCAAACATTGTGCCCGTACATTGCTTTTTACCTCCGATCTTCTCGCGAAGAAAAGGGCAAAAGCGGGGGGGAAAATGCTGCTTCAAGGGCTAAAGCAGTACTCGTTTATGCCCGATCTTAAATAAAATTCATACATTTCATCGAGGCTCATATTCTCATCCTATTCCCGCTTAGAGCATTGACCTGTGATAAATATCACAAGCGACGAAAACATTTTGCGCACGGAGTCATAAAGCCGTCCGATAAAACTAAAGGCCGCCTTTTTCAGACAGCCTCTTTTATCACATTTGAATAATTTTAATTAACGATTGCCCGGCGGACGGTTTGACATCATCACCGGCGGGCGCGGTGATGGCGATACCGCAGGCTTGACGACGTTTGCCGGCTTTGGCGTCGGGCTTGGCGATGCCATTAGCGGCGTTGGCGAAAGCGTCGGGCTTTGCTTTGGTGTCGGTGTATTTGTTGGCGTTTTCGAACTCGCGTTAAAGTTAAAATTGAAATTAAAGTTCGACGCGTAGTTCGCGTTTGCGTTCGCGTTGGTATTGAAATTGAAATTAAAATTAGAGTTGAATCCGAGATTGGTGTTCAGATTTGCATTTAGGTTTACCGGATTGGTGTTGACGTTCATAATGACCGGATCCTTTTGAAACAACCAAAATAATCCTGCTCCGAAACTCAATACAACCAACGTTCCGACGATCGTCAGAGCGATGACCTTAGCCGTGTTTGGCGGCTCGGGCGGCGGATAAAAAACCTGGCGCGGCCTGATACGCGGCTCATTGGGATTTGCGGTCGGAACGACGATGCGCTCCGGATCTCTTTCCGGCAGCGTGAAACCTGTATTCTCCTTGCGGCGAATAACAGTTTCCTCGCCAAGTTCGGCTGGCGGCGGCTCAATATTTTCGCTTGGCAGGATGACAAAATTCGGCTGTTCGCTTTCGACGAGCGGCGTGCCGTCCTTCGTGCAAAATTTTATGGTCTCATCGTCGTAACGAGCGTCACAGATCGGGCAATGTCTCATATTTTTTTTCAGCCTTGCGCTTATTGGCGGGGAATTTTGAAAACGAGACATTTTAGCACGACAAAAGGCGGAAACGCGACTTAAATGAAGCGTGTCCGCGCAAGAATTGCGTCCCTGAGGTTGAAAATGCCTAATGCATCAAAAACGTGATGCTTGTGCGTGTGCTTATGACCCAAAGGACGCTTTTTGGACAAAAAAGCGGATCATTTTGACAATTTGGCACAAAACCGCCTGCGTTCCGCCACGTCACCGCTTCACCCGAAAATGCTTGAACCGCCGCGTCACCCTTAGCACCGCCGACGTACTGCTAATTATCAGCAGACTCGACCTTGGGCTGGTCACGTTTGCGCTGCGTCACTTTTACGCCGAACGCGATCAGCACACCGTCGGTCTCGTCATTGTCAGAGTATATCCAGACGTTGCCACCGTCTTTGTCAACGGCATTAATGTCAGCACCGGCATTGAGCAGCAGTCTGACGCACTCGGCGTCTCCGCGAATGGCGGCATTCATCAATGCGGTTTCGCCATCTTTATTTGCCAGATCTACGTCTGCTCCGGCGTCAACCAAAGCACGAACCACATCAGTGGAAGCATCGTCAGCAGCGATGATGAGTGCTGAGTTATTTTCGTCGTCGATCAAGTTGACCTTTGCTCCCCTATCTATCAAAAGCGAAACCAGTTCGACAGTAGCATCGCTGTCGATCTGCATTAACGGCGTCTGTTTGCTCTTGTTGCGGGCATTGGCCTTCGCACCAAAATCCAGCAGCAGTCGTGCGATCTCAACATTACCGTTTTCAACTGCGATAAAAAGAGGCGTGATATTGTCATAATTCTCGTCCTTGCCGTTTACGTTCTCGCCCTGCTGCAGTAGTTCCTTTACGCGATCGACATCATCATCGGCTACTGCGCGG
>CAZGSC010000177.1:0-6488 GCA_964528325.1 uncultured Chloracidobacterium sp.
GCTTCGGATCGCGAAAAAAATAGAGCATGAACGCCGCGATGAAAACAAAAATGATCGATGCCGGCCACAACTGGAAAGCGCCAAAAATGGCAGCGATCACTAGTGGTACCAAAACGAACGGAATCCCTTCTTTGACGATAAACACAAGGCTCAATTTTACACAATTTCGACCATTTTATCGAAGACGCGCAAAAAAATGCCCGATGCTGCAAGACATCGGGCAAGAGGAGGATCTAAGGAGAAACTCAACTTCTTATCGGGTTATCCTTTGCAAAGCTGTAGGCACACCAAGCGGCGATCAAATGGATGACCCACCCAAATAGCCCAGCCGTACCGATCCAAGAAAAGCCCGTTAAAATAAGCCAAATTATGCCAATTAGGATTCGTCCATTATAGATCTGGCCGAGCCCGGGGATCAGTAAACTTAATATTCCTGCCAGTAAAGGTTCTCGCATCGAAGTAAAGTGCCTCCACTATTCAATTACGACGGTCACTGGTGGAAGTTTCAAAAAACTTTTGGTAAACGAGCGGAAAGTAATGGAAAAAGAAAAAGCCCGCCTCGATGGTTGGAGGCGGGCAGAGGTTAAATGCTAAGGTTCAGATCATTCCTGTGGATTGGCAATGAAGTCAGCGTCAACGACGTTGTCCACAAGGCTGATCACGCGGCTCGGAGTGCTGAACGTATACCGTTGAGAATTGACGGTAACGACATAGGTCTCGCCTGTCTGTAGTCCATCAACAATGAACCAGCCGAACGAGCCTGTCTGTACAACGATCGGTTCGATCAGCGAATTACCGGTGATCACCACCTTTGCGTTTCGTATACCGTAGCCGTCGGATGTCATCACGCGTCCGGAAATTGACGCTCCGGCTGCAGTTGAACGAATGAACTCAAGTCCCCATCCGCCTGCGATACTTCCGACCACTCCGCCGGCCGAACCGAAGTCGTCACGAACGTAGAGGCTCCACACGCCGTTAGCGCTGATGCCGTTAAAGTTGCCCGCAAGAGTTTGAGTGCCTGAGCCGCCAACCGTGCCTCCGGGCAGGTTGTATGGGCCCGCCGGAGCCGGAGCGGGGAAGTTAGCTACCGTTCCGAATGACGTAGGCTCGTAATCGATCGTCGCTATCGGACCGTTATCCGGAACGACCACACCCGCGAGGTCTGTAAAGTTCAGGGTTGCAGGGCCGCCCGGAGTCAAACCACCGGCATTGGCCATAATGATCATACTCCGTCCGCCGGGGCCGACCAATAAGAAGTCTGCATTATCCGGAACATTGGCAGACATATCGTAAAGCGTCAGCCTCATGGATCCAATAACACCACCTTCGCCGCTAACCGTAATGGTCGACGGATACGGATTTCCGGCTCCGTTCTGATTGACGAAGATCTTGCCCGGGCCGAGATGTCCGGTTGCGGTATCGTTAATTGTCAGAACCGCAGTTCCGGGGACGCCTATGTTTGCTCCCGCCAATGTCAGGTTGACGGTTTCGTCAGCCTCGATAATGCCGTCAGCGCAAAGCGGTATATTGACTACCTTCGAAGTGTCGTTAGGACTGAATATGACCGTTTGGCCGATCACACTGATGTAATCCGGGCCTGGCACGCCGGCTGCGTTGCAAGCTCCTCCGCCTATAGCCGTTCCATTAGATGTTGAGAAGGTTACGGTATCGGTACCCGTCAGATTTCCAGTGCGAATAATGGTGATCACAGCGGTCTGCGATTCGTCTTCCTGATAAGTCGGTGAGCTGAACTGGACCGATGGAGCAGTCGGAGTTGCCGTTGGCGTACTTGTAAATGTCGATGTGGCGCTCGCTGTCGGCGTAAAGGTTGCTGTGGCAGACGGCGTAGCTGTATTCGTCGAAGTGGCCGTCGCTGTTGGCGTAAACGTTCCCGTTGCCGTTGGCGTTGCTGTGAATGTTCCCGTCGCGGTCGGCGTCGGAGTGAACGTTCCTGTGGCTGTTGCCGTTGCTGTGAATGTTGATGTAGCCGTTGACGTAGGTGTAAAAGTACCTGTCGCAGTCGGCGTCGGCGTAAATGTCGAAGTCGCACTAGCCGTCGGCGTAAATGTTCCCGTGGACGTTGGCGTAGGCGTGAACGTCTGTGTCGCCGTTGCGGTAGGCGTAAAGGTCGCCGTGGCTGTCGACGTCGGTGTAAAGGTCGAGGTCGCCGATGGCGTAGCTGTATTTGTCAGGGTAGCCGTCGCCGTAGCAGTAAAGGTCGCCGTGGCCGTATTTGTTGGCGTAGCTGTTCCGGTCGGTGTCGCACCAACGCAGCCGGGCGTCGTAACGACAACTGAATAGGAAACCACCGCAGGTGCTTGGTTGATCGGCGGCAAAGGCGGACTAGGTGATGAACTTACGATCGGAGCGTCACCTTCCATCACAAGAAAATATGTGGCCCCCGCAGGTATTGTAACTGAGAAGCTGATCGGAGATCCCTGCACAGCGCTCGCACCGGGGTCCCCAACATAGTTGAGACAGACGTTCCCGGTGGGATTATAAGGCTGCGAATATATCGCCGGTAAAACACCTCCGGGTCCTGTAACCGTTGTAGTGAAATTGAACGATGTGGGCGCGGCGTTGGTATTGGTAAACGGTATCGCATCATAGCGATATGTATTGATGCCCGCAGGGTATGACGTAATGATCGGTGTTGCAGAAGCAGTAGGGCTCGCTGTAGCCGTCTGAAGTGGATACAATCCGAGAGCTCCGGGACATGTTTTTGTCGTACAGCCTGCCGATACGCTGTTACGCAGCAGCCGGTTGTCTCTTTGCGTATCGCCTGCCTGAAGAGTACCGACAATAGGCGTTCCAAATGGGGTCGCCCCGATCGGCGGAGTCGCTGTCGGGCCGACGACCGTTACACTGCCATCGATGGT
The DNA here is from genome assembly GCA_964528325.1 of uncultured Chloracidobacterium sp. Taxonomy (GTDB): domain Bacteria; phylum Acidobacteriota; class Blastocatellia; order Pyrinomonadales; family Pyrinomonadaceae; genus OLB17. Next base: position 2,880 of record CAZGSC010000177.1, read on the forward strand.
TTGAGCAGGCGGAGTGCCTCCGTTAAACTGGAATACAAGCTGGCCGTTGCCCGGCACGGTTTCCCAATGCAGCGGCGATGTCGAACCAACGGGGCCGACTACCACAAACTTTAATTTAAACAAGACGCCAGATCCCTCAAGCGGCGGTTGAGCAATAAACCACGCCACTTTAATACGGCCTGACTGGTATGGGTTGCACGTCATGCTTCCAAGGCTGCTGATCGTATTCTGGACGAGGAATCCGCCGGCTGACATAGACGGCTGCGGTAACAATACGGCCGGATCATACAAGATATCGCCTTGGTACGAGATGATTCCCTGGTTTGTTGTGTCGCCTACTGCTATCTCAACATCGATATCCGTTCCAACCTGGGCGGTCACCGTCGGAATGGTAACCTGGATCGTTGCTTGCGGTACCACCTCTGAGACATTTACATCATCGGCGGTCGCCGTCGAAGGGCTGTTTACGACCGGCTTTTCAGGTGTCCCCATCGGTGCGGCATTAACACCCGCTGCGAAAATACTTCGCTCTGATATTATCGACACGCCAAGGCCAAAGGCCACAGTCGATAACACAAGTACGATGCCGATGATAACTTCGACCCGTAGGCTGCGGGAAATGCCGACTCTATCAAGGATCGGCCTGCCAAAATTATTGAGAACTCCTGAAATCTTATCCAACCGGGTCATAGGTACTCCTGAATGTTATTGAACCAAAGCGGCCATGCTGCCGCCGCCTGGTCTTCGAACCCCGACAAGGTTCGTTATCACACATATTCTCGTTCGCACATCACGCGAAACATCTGTGCGGAAATGAATGACTTCTTATCCAACAGGGATCGTGCAGATTTGAACTGCTAGTAGATTACCAAATTACTGGGTCCAAAGTCTATAAGAAAATAGCGACGATGCCCGTTCAAAGCGATTTTTTTGGGTCTCGCCCGCCAGCCTCACGGTAAACAAAAAAGAGGCTGCCTGAGTCAGACAGCCTCTTTGTTTCTTTCAGATCGCCCGGCCCGTAAGGGACGAGCGATCTGATCCTAAACGGTAATTACTCAACTGCAGTTTTAGTTTGATACTGCAGGCGAAAGTCTTACCTCGCCATCGACGATGTTCATCTTGTAGCCGCCTTCGTTGAACATAAAGTTCTCCCAAGTGATCGGCGATACCGAGAACGGAGCACCAACAGCGGTGAAATGGAAGTTAAGAAGTGTTCCATTGTCACCGAGGGCATGCGGACCGTAAACGGCAACCTTCAACAAGCCGGGCGTGTTGGCATTGACCACTACATTCATGTCGCCGCTGACCGTGTTAGCCAACGTAACGGCATTTGCCTGAGGCTGAATGACTGCCGGGTCGTAACGGAGGTCGAACTGATAGGAGATGATTCCCTTATCAGCAGCTCCCGTGACGTTGACCGGGATGGTCACGTTGCTTCCAGCCGGTGCATCCAGTTTCGGTGCAGCAACAGCAGTAGCCCTTTGAGGACCAACTACTCCACGCGGTGCACCGGTGGTGCCGGTGATGTTACAAGGTACAACACCCGATGAAGGATCGCACCAGTTGCCCGATACGTCGCCCATCAGCAGACCCTGATAGTCTTCACCAGTAATGGAACCAACAAACGAGTGGAAGATGCTCGAGGGCAGGAATCTCCAGTCGCCGGTATAGGTTGTGCCAGGCAGATTAACAGCCCACAACGCCATCTTCGCTGAGTCAAATGACGAAACTGAAGGATCGCCTGATACCTTCGCCACAGCGATCTGCGTTGAGTTCAACGAGATCAACTGGACGACGTACTGGGCGGTGATAGCAGCATCGTAAGCACTGATGGCTGCACCATGTGTGTTCGGTGCTGTCGCTCCGGACCTGCTGGGTACCATGTTGTAGTTGCCTGTGCCAAATCCTGCGAGGTTATAGAATCCCAGGTTATCGGTCAGTCCGGTAATAAACGGTATGCCGTTTCCGTCGATCGTTGTGTTCGGAACAGGACGTGTTGCAGGAGCTCCAATGACGTTGCCATAGAGAACTCGACCAGCAACCGTTCCGGAGATCGTGACGCTGCCGTCGTTGACGCAGCTTGCGAACGGATCTTCGTTATACCAGAAGCCAAGCGGAACTGGAACGCCATTCAGGCTGAACGGAGTAAAGGTTACAGGGCTGAAGGTGCCAGGTGCACCGATAACATTCGGCCATGTAATATCAACCAATGAACCTGCTCCTGTGAACGGAGTCTGTCCAAAGACCGAAATGTACAGGACGTGTGCTGTCGGGCTGACAACAACCTTGTTAACTGTCAAGCTCGATGCGTTCGAAAGGCCAACAGCACCAAGTGAAACACCATAAAGCGGGCCCGGTGCGGATACCAGAACCGTCGGGTCATAGGTGATATGGAAATCGGCCGAGAATGCAGGGATCGTTGAAGGATCCGTAGTCATGACCGAGAGGGTCACCGGATTACCAGCAGTTACAGTCTTATCATCGATATCGACCTGAACACACAATGGCGTCGGGGTCGGTGTGAATGTGTTGGTTGCTGTTGCGGTCGCTGTAGCGGTGTTCGTCGCTGTAGCTGTGTTGGTCGGTGTAAATGTCTCCGTAGCAGTCGGCGTCGGTGTATTTGTATTTGTTGCCGTAGCAGCCGGGATCGAAAGGTTTCCGTTCGTGATCGGATTCGGGATAGGATCTCCCTCGTTCCATACAAAACCCGGGTGGAATGCCGAACCCGGATCGGTGTAATCAGCAAATGTTAATGCACTGCTCTGTCCTGCAACTCCAACGATGTTGAAGTTAAGGATCAACAGCGTGCCGCCGCCAGCGAGCGGAGCTCCCTGAAAGGCCGAAACGATGAAGTGGCCTGGATTGCCGACATTAGGCGTGACCGACATGCTGGTGCTCAATGTGCCGGTCTGTGTGAAACACGCATTAAGGGCACAAGTAGCGCCGCCTAACGGCACGAGGACCGTCGGGTCAAAATCGACGTTCAAGTCATAAGAAATGACGCCGGCACCCGTGGTGTCACCAACGGTGATCGGGAATGAAACAGTGCCGCCTGCCTGGATCAAACTGGGCATTGACACCGAAACATCGACGAAAGCTCGCGCGGCAGGTGCGGTTTGAGTGTTGCTTTGCAACCCAAAAAACTCCGTTGCCGAATCGATAAAGGCAAATCGGGAATTTCCGGAAGCAAATGCCGTGACACTCATCAACAGGGCCAACGCGGTAGCGAAAAAGACCAATCCTTTAACGCTGTGAAAACGGGAGGATTTTTGGTTGCTTAACATGATTTGTGTGTTCTCCTATACTTAATTAGATTATTCGCACCTCACATAGAGACCGAAAGCAAAACGACCAATTTCTTGGACCAAAAAAGTAACATTTGCAAAATAAATACAATCGTATTTTGCGTGCAATGTTATATGTCAATTTGAGCCCGGTCAAGTCCAAAATCTGCTTTTTTCAAAAAAGCGAATCCCGACTTCGGTTCCAGCTCCACGAAAAAAAATCTTGCAGGGCGGATGATCATCCGCCCTGCTATTCTGTCTGACTATTGCACTGCGATCATATCGACACCAACCTGCTGGCCGGTGATGCTGACCGTCAGCGAGG
>CAZGSC010000178.1:0-6404 GCA_964528325.1 uncultured Chloracidobacterium sp.
TTTTTCTGGCGATCGCTAATACGTTTTGTACGAATTTGATCGTCGGAACTAATACTTGGATCGTCACGCAATATTTGTCGGTCCCGCTCAGGCCGGTGCGGCTCAGGCCCGCTCTCAAGGAAACACGCCGGAATGTGAAACGACTCGCGGGCAGCAGCTTTTTGACCGCACTGCTGCCGTTTGTTGTCGCCATCATAACCGCGGTCATCGGGTTTGCTGCTTTTGCCTTGCTGATGGGCATCATTTATCCGTTGACAGGTTCGGGAAGTGCGATCCTGATCGGCGGAGGTGTAGGCGGAGCGATCGGGGCGCTTCTTGGCTTTTTCGGCGCCTATACGGTGTGGATACTTGTTCCGCCGGTCGTTATGCTGGAGCATGTCGGCATCGTGGACTCGCTAAGGCGATCTCGACAACTTGTAAAGCGGTCTCTAACGACATCGGCGGGTGCGGTATTTATTATTTTCCTGATACCGGCTCTCGTGGCCGGAACCATTTCATTTGTTGTGACCGCTTCGGGCAAGGCATTTGATCCGACGATCCCATCGAGCATGGAAGTCGCCGAAAAAGAGGTCAAAACGGCTGCATCGGAAGTCACCGAGGATCCGCCTGTCGAAGGAACAGATGAAAAGAAGCCCGGTGTGAAATTTAGTTTTGGAAAGCCGCCGTCGGTCCAGTTGGGGCCGAGCAAAAATGGAATGGACATGCAGACCCGCATCAAGAGCACGGTCCTCGAATCGCTCATTCAGCTTCTCTGGCTGCCGATGCAAATTCTCGTATTTTCCTTTTCTGCTATCATAGTAGCGTTGCTCTATTTGAAAACCCGGCTCGCTGGCGGCGAATCGATGAACGACCTCATCGAACGATTTGAGGACGACGAACGCCCTCGAAAGAAATGGCAGGAACGCGTCCGCCAACGCCTCATCCAGTCCGGAAGAATTCCGAGCAAACCTTAGGAAATGCTGTTTTCTGGCGAGAGATCCCCGATAATTTTATTTGTCATCTTCTTATCGTCGCTGGGCAGCTTTGCTCAGGATCTCACGCGCGAACTAAATGTGCGGGAAGGCGGGACGGTTGAGATCGTCAATCGTTTTGGACGCGTTGCCGCAAAAGCTCAAGCTGCCGTTGATGGAAAGGCAGTCGTTGGGCGTTTGAGTGCGTCGTTGCCAAAAGGTATCGCGGCGTCTGCGATAAGTATCAAAGGCGGGGAAGGCCACATTATTATCACGATAGAACCCGGCGACAAACAAAAACGTATCGACCTCTATCTTGTTCTTCCCGAACGAACAAAGATCAAAGTTGAAACACTTGCCGGAGCGGTCGAGATCGCGGGGAATTTTGCATCGGTTGATGCAACGACCGACACCGGCACCGTCGCTGTCGATGTGCCGGACGACGATCTGAGATATCAATTCCGATGGACAGAATCGAAGCCGCGCTATCTCGCAGATTTTGCAATTGCCGAGGTCAAAGAGAAGGCGGCTGGAAGGTTTGAGGTCAAGGGCACACGCCGAAACGGCGAAATGAAAAGTGGAAAGAGAAAAGTTAACGGTGAAAATATTGATCTGAAATCTGAGATCGAAAGTTCAGAAGCCAAGGATAAAAGATCTAAGACCAAAGATCTACAATCCAGAGCTGTTGTACTCAATTTCACGACCGCACGCGGGATCATTTTGTTGAATGTGCCGCCGAGCGAAGTGATGAGCGACCTTCGCGAACGGCCCTTGACCAACGCGGCTAAGGCGATAATTCGAAGCGGCGATTCGCTGCTGATGGAGGCGATCCGTCGAGCCTCGCCAAAATATTTCGGTGACTACACACGCACGCTGCCGCCTTTCGAACGCCAACCGTCACTTGGGACGAGGTCGGGGCGATCAGATGCTGTAGCTGCTCCGATCAAGACGGCTTTGGTTCGTGTGACAGATATAAATAATCGTGCCATCGCGGGGCTTGAGGCGAAGGATTTTGAAGTTCTCGAAAACGGCAAAGCATGTGAGGTCGTGTCGGTGACGCGTTCGACGGCACCGTTCAATCTTGTGCTGTTGCTCGACGTTTCGGGCAGTGTTGAGAACTATGTAAATTTCATTCGCAAAGCGGCACGGAGCTTCGTCGACACGGTGGATAAAAATGACCGCGTTTCGCTGATCACCTTTAACGATGATGTAAAGGTCATCTCAAAATTCACGACCGACAAAGGCAAGCTTTCCGAGAGCCTCGATACATTTGACGCAGGCGGCGGTACTGCATATTACGACGCGCTGGCCTACACGTTAGCAGATACCTTGCGGCAGCTAAAAGGTGAACGCACAGCCATCGTTATACTCACCGACGGCGACGACAATCGTTCATTTCTTCCATTCGACGCACTTCTTGGTTCGATACAAGAAAGCGGTTCTTTGATATATCCGCTTTATGTTCCGTCCGGCTTGATCGCCGCAGCCGCAGTGAATCCAAACGCCAATATCGACCCAATGCGCTCGAAGTATATGTCGCTCACCGCAAAAAGCGTGGGTGAAGGTGAACGGCTCGCAAAAGTCTCCGGCGGCGTCTATTACCCGATAACGCAGATCAGCCAGATACAGATGGCGTATGAAGACATCGTTGTGCAGTTGAGGACGGCTTACAACATAACTTTCCGCTCCGACGGTGCAGGCGGCGATTCACCGCGTCTGAAGATCAAGGCCAAGCGGGAAAACACATTCGCGACTGTGACCTCGTTCGGCGCAGCGGGTCAGAACCGGGAGCCGTAGCGATCGGGTCCTTCGACAAAATCTCCATCTTTATGTGGCATTACGGTTCATTTCCGGATAGGTTATTTGCGGCGATAGCGGAAACAAAAGCGACGATATAGATCACGGTGCGTATTATGTGGGAGCTTTCCCACGGCATCCACAGCTCTTTTACGTTTGCGGGCGGCGAAGCGGCGTTCCACGTCATTAGCAGATCGTTTAGCGGGAAATTTACCGTGACTGTCAGGATAAGTGCTCCTGCGGCACATGCCGTCGATACGGCCGCCTGTACAAAGCCCGCCGACATCACCTGCTTTCTCAATAAGATCAACCAGACGATGCCCGCAAGTATTGCAAGTATAACTAGCGGCGGCATCATCTTACCGTAAACAACGTGAATGCCCTGCTGAAGTTGAACAAAGCTTGAGGCTTCGAGAGATATTCGGGCGGGCTCGGTTGTGGCGATCGCGATGAAAATACCCGCGATCAATCCAGTGGCTATGATCTGGATCGAACCTACTGCTGTAGAAAGGCGCATTGTCTATTCCTCCAAGTTCTTTGAGGTTCCGACGGGAACTTTAGCACTAACCCAATCGAGTGACAAGGGAAGACGCGGAGCCAAAGGACAAAAGCCTAAGAACCCAGTCGCTACCGCTCCCGGTTCTGACAATTATGCCGATTTATGTTCAAATTGAATTGATTTGGACGAACCGCTTTTACAATTTCTATTAGACGAAACGGAACGACGGCCGATGACCGTGTCGGAGTTGAATGCCGAGGTGCGCTCGGCACTCGAGCGACAGTTTGCGTCGGTGTGGGTCGAGGGCGAGGTCGTTAATTTTGTCGCGGCAGGTTCGGGGCATTGGTACTTTAATTTGAACGACGGCGATGCGCAGATAAAGTGCGTTTGCTGGAAGGGAACTAATTACCGCATTCGATTTAAGCCGCAGAACGGCGTTACGGTGCGGCTCCGCGGGCGGTTGAGTTTTTACGAGGCTCGCGGCGAGACGCAGATCGTCGTCGAGTCGCTTGAGCCTTCTGGCGAAGGCGCTCTTGCGGCGGCGTACGCGCAGATAAAAGCAAAACTTGATGCAGAAGGCCTTTTTGCGGAAGAGCTAAAACGGCCGATACCTTTTCTTCCGCGAAAGGTTGGCGTTATCACCAGCAGCAGCGGTGCGGCTTATCACGATATTCTCACTGTTCTAACGCGGCGCGCGCGGTCGGTGAGCATACTGTTGATCCCGGCGCTTGTGCAAGGCGAAGGCTCGGCGGACAGCATCAGACAGGCAGTGACGGACGCAAACGAATACAACCGTGAGCTGGCAGCAGGCGAGAAGATCGATGTGCTGATCGTCGGGCGCGGCGGCGGCTCGGCGGAAGACCTTTGGGCATTTAATGACGAAATGCTGGCTCGAGCGATAAGGGCAAGCGAGATACCTGTTATTTCGGCTGTCGGGCATGAGATCGATGTGACGATCGCTGATTTTGTTGCTGATATACGGGCAGCGACGCCTTCGGCGGCGGCTGAGATAGTCGCGGGCCGCGAAGCGGACATTATTCACGGTCTTTACGCTTGCGAAGAGAGATTGATGAGTATTCTGAATTATAAGATGCTCGATGCGAAGACCCAGATTCGCGATGCTGTCAGCAATTTGCAGTTTACCTTTTCGTCGTCGGTTGCGCGGGCGAATACTCGTTTCGCAGATATAGCCTCAAGGCTCACGCCCGCAACACTTACCGTAAAAACTGCGGCTGTTAGGAACTTACTCTCAATGTTAGATCAACGCCGGCTGGCCGCGACGGATAAAAATCTAAAATTAAAGTCCGAGGAGCTGAATGTGCAGATGGCGAAACTTGACGCGCTGTCGCCGCTTGCTGTTTTGACAAGAGGTTACTCGATAACTCAGGCAGAGGACGGACGCATCTTAAGCGACGCTTCGACGGTCAAACCAGGCGAGAAATTGAAAATACGCCTGGAGCGTGGGAAACTAAACGCCGAGGTTTTGTCATCTGAGTAACTTATGCCGAAACAGACATATGTGATCGCCGGAACGGTGGCTTTGACTTTGGCGGTGGTTGCACTGATCGGCGGACTGATCTATTACCACCAGCTCAAGTCGTCACCGCAATATTCGCTTGCTTTGCTCGTGGACGCAGCAAAACGAGATGATACCGACGAAGTTGACGCGATAGTCGACATCGATGCGGTTGTCGAGGATTTTATGCCGCAGGTTACTGCAAAGGCTATCGAACTTTACGGCCGAGGCATGTCCCCGGAAGCTATCCAAAAAGCTACGCTGCTTGCGAAACCGCTGATGCCGGCGGTAAAGGATCGAGCGCGGGCGGAATTGCCGCGAGTGATACGCGAACGGACCGCGAAATACGGCGATGTGCCATTTTTTGCAATGGTGATGGGAGCAAGCCGGTATCTCGACATTGCCGTGACCGATGATGTTGCCGTTGTGAACAGTAAGCTTGAAAATCATCCGCTGGAAATGAAAATGCAATGGAACGGCGACCGTTGGCAGATCGTCGGTGTCAGGGATGAAAAGGTGGCGGCGGGCATTGCTCAAAAGATCGGGCAGCAGATAATCGCGATCGCAACGCTCGGCGGCGGCAAGGACACGGCCGATAAATTTGGCGGTATTGGAAATTTAACCAATACGCTGCGCCAGGCTGAGGAGCTGGTGAAATAGTTATGGAAAAGTCATTTGAAACATCGCTCGCCGAGCTTGAAAAGATCGTCGGCAAACTCGAGAGCGGCGATCTGCCGCTTGAGCAAAGCCTTGAACTTTTTGAGAAGGGGATCAAACTCTCGCGTGAATGCCGTGACCGGCTGGCAAATGCCGAACGCCGAATTGAGATACTGATGAAAGATTCGAACGGCAATCTGACCGTTGAAGAGATAGATCCTCGGAGCCTTCGTGGGGAATAAACTATTTGAGAGCTGTTGTGGGAACTTTCACGATGTTTTGGTTCTGTCTTTACTTAGAGTTTTGTGAAATATTAAATAATCAAATTTTTGGAGAAACAACATGAAGAGAATCTGCCTTGTGATATGCATTGCTTTCCTATTTGCATTAAGCACCTTTGCTCAAAATGACAACAACAAACAAACAGTCCCGGCTCCTGCAAAAAGTTCCTACGCCGACCTTCTGGCAAAATTGAAAGGCGGCGATACGAGCATCGATTTCAAGGCACTTCGGCTTGCATACAGCGAAACAAAAGAATACAGTCCAGACGGCATAAGTATTCAGCAACGGAAGAATCTCTTTCAACTACTTACCGACAAGAAATATAACGAAGCAATCGAGGCCTCAGAAGCGATCTTGAAAACAAATTATGTTGAGATAAATTCACACCAGGTTTTGGCAGTTGCTTATCGCGAGCTCGGTAACGCAAAAAAGTTCGATTTTCATCTCAAAGTATACAAGGGGCTCATTGAATCAATCATTTCCGGCCTCGACGGTAAAAGTACGAGCACTGCCTTCACAGTTATCAGTGGGGAGGAAGAATATGATCTCATTCAGGGGTTTGGTTTTGAAGTCGAGAGCGCAGCCGTTGACCTTTCGGAAAAAGGGCACCACTACGATGTTAGGTCTGTGAGAAATCCCAAAACAAACGAGAGTCAAAAAGTCTATTTCAATGTAGATATTATTTGGAATGCGATGAAAAAAA
>CAZGSC010000179.1:0-6340 GCA_964528325.1 uncultured Chloracidobacterium sp.
TGAACGAGCGTGCAGTCTTACGTCCGCCCCTCACGCCAAACCAGGGACGCGGCTCACCTTGATTGCACAAGCCCGCGCGTAAGCAAGGGCGATACACTCAACGCGAGCCTGGAAAATTCCCAGGGACGCAAGTATTTTTCCTGTCGCCAACGGCGACGAATCGACCGCTCTGACGCAGCATGATCTTTGAAAATTTATTTGGGACGCACGTTGCAGAAGCCCGCACGCAGTAAGGGCACCTGTTGCGACAAAAGGCTTCAGAGTTATGGAGAACCTGTTGACCAGACATCGTGGAGGATGATGGGTGCCCTTACTACGTGCGGGCTTCCGCAACGGATACTCAGATCTCTGGGACGCGCAAATGACAGCTTCAGCTGGTTTCGTTTTTCTCAGTGCTCTCTGTGGTGAAAAATCTCTGGGACGCTCTATTTCACAAATAGAAACTCACCAAATTTCTCAGGGACGTGAAAATTTGGCTGCGGAGTTTCTGTGGGACGCCAAGCCAAGTAACCTCTGTTAGGATCTTTGCCGACGCAGCGAAATAGATTGCCGAGCCAGACATCGCCGATCTTAGGCGTGCGTCCCAGGGACGCAAAAGGAATTTTGATAGCCATCATGACTTTGTCGTTGTCGATCCTGGCAGCGGATGTCATTCCGGACTTGTATTCAAGATCGGTCTTTCGCTCCAGGGACGCAAGTATTTCAATTCCAAGATCGATCCATTCTCCATTCGGCGCGATCTCAAATTCGAAATACTTATTTCTCAGGGACGCATCAGGAGCGATAAAGATCTCGCAAACGTCGCTCTCCCAAAGGCCGATCGTTTTTGTCGTAAGGTTCGTCTTTTCGCTGACAACAAGCGGCTCGCTCTGGGACGCATCGAATCGAACATAAAGCGCCGTGTCCGACCACAAAAGCCGCGCCTCAAACTGCCGACCTTTTGGTGCCGTTTCACCTGACCAGTATGTCGTAATTTTCGCCAGGGACGCGCGTTTCCAAGCCGGATCATAGAGCCGCTCGATCGCGAGATCTTTCGCTATGTGCTTTATTGTTAGGCTGTCAGATTTAGCCATCTTGTTCTGGGACGCAGCAGTGCTGACGCATAAAAAGCAGAGAGCGGTAATGATCAGTATAGCTTTTTTTCACGATACTCTCGCTGTTATCCAGCGTCCAAAGGTGCGTGTCTCGGCCGCGATTGCTTTTATGAGGCCTTGGCCTATAACGCGAAAAGGTTTGTTCTCGGTAAACGCCTTGGCGATCGACCACATCGTGCTGCCGGAGAATTCATGTTCGTTTGAGATGGCAAAAACAGGTTCCCAATATTCCGGCATCAGCTTTGATTTGAACTGGTCGAGGCCGTCAAAATTATAAAACCGTTGGCCATGTTTACGCATCCACGAAAGCAGAAATCGAAGCCAACCCGGGTTATCGAATGGCTCGATCTTAGCTCTTTTGGATAGCGGCGACAATCCAAGTGTAATGTATTCGTATCCGTCCTCGGCCAATTTTCTGATCGCCGTGTCCATCATCAGTTCGACAGTTCCATTTGGGGCGCCAGGACGATGTGGGAACTGTTCGGTAAGCCATCCGGAACGTTCCGGTATCGGCGATAATACGAGAAAAGCCGCGACTTTACCGTTTGCTTCGGCAACAAAGATCCTGCGATTTTCGAGGCGTTTCAGCGTTTCGGGTTCGACCACAAAATGGAGCGGCGGCAAGCCTTTCGAGGCAAGCCACGCAGTCAGGCATTCTCGTAACTCTGCGTTGTCATGAGCTTTCTCGATTGGCCATTCGCTGACCGTAACGCCTTTATTCTTTGCGCGATTTATCTGTGCCCGCAATGACGAATGCCGCGACACAACGCCGGCCCATTCCGCAGGATGCCATACCGGCTGTGCGCCGAGCAGGACAAAGGAATGATCCGTCGTGTTACGAAACAGCGATTCAAGACGGCCCTCTGCGCCGAAATAGCAAATGCTCTTGTTATCTGCGGCGGCACTAGTTTCAAACTGGGCAGTGATACTTTTTAGATCTTTGAAAGGACAAACCGGGGCACCGGCAACCACCCGAACATTGCCTGACGAGACATAGCCGACAACAGAATGGCCGTCAGGGCCAAACCAATATTCCATTCCCGGATTGACGATCTGAAAACACGTGGAGTTCCAGCCGTAGCTCATTACCAAATCGCGGGCACGCCGAAAATTATCGCGATTCGGCATGGGGCTATCCAGTGTTTAGAACGGTCCGAAATGCCATCTTCGCGAGTTTCCAAGTGCGGTCCCAATCGATCTTGCCGCCTTCGTCGCGGCCCATGATCTTATTGACGAACATCTTGCGGAAATCATTACCCTCGCGGCGGAGCATAAATTCCTTAGCGTACGGTTTGGCGGTCTCAAAGAAATTGAATTCCGGATCGGTGATGATACCGATGCCTTCGAGCGTCATCAGGGCACGCATTATGTATGTAAAGTTCGACGGCAGGCGAAACGGATAATCGTACATTACGTCGGCGAGGTCGTAAGTCAGCTCTTTGAAATTGACGTCCTTGAGCTTCAGGTTGAAGTGAAACTCGAACATCTTTTCGACCACTGGACGAACAACGTTTGGGCTCGTACCGGGTTTGAGAAAATCTAGTTCGATCAGGTCTTCGGCGATGCCGCCGGGATCTTTATCGACGACATGAAAGAACGCGTCGATCATCTTTGCCTGCAATTGCGGCGTGATGCGTCCGACCATTCCGAAATCAAAAAACGCCACGCGGCCGTCAGGCATCACGAGCAGATTGCCGGGATGCGGATCAGCATGAAAAAAGCCGTCCTCCAAAAGCTGTTTGAGGTAAGTTTTTATCAGCAAACGATTTACTTTTGAAGGAGAGATGTTGCGTCGTGCCTGTTCCTCAAGATCGGTAACCTTTGTGCCGTGGATAAATTGCATCGTCAGCACTTTTGACGTGGTCGCGTTCCAGTAGATCGTGGGAACATGAATGTTTGACCAGTTCTTGAAATTCTCGCGAAACTGCTCGGCATTCTTGCCCTCGGCGACATAATCCATTTCTTCGTGGATCGTCGTGTCAAATTCCCGGAGCATGCCCGACCAGTCAGCGTTCTCGTTGAGCTGCGGAAAGCGTTCGGCAAAGTTCGCGACTTTTTTGAGAATGACAATGTCGCCTTTGATCGTTGCTTCGAGATTTGGCCGCTGAACTTTTACGGCAACTTCTTCGCCCGTATGAAGCCTTGCGCGATAGACCTGGCCGAGCGAAGCGGCGGCGACCGGCTCAAGTTCAAATTCGGCATAGATCTCGTTGATCTTATGGCCGAGTTCTTTTTCGATGATCGAAAAGGCAACGTCGTTTGGAAACGGCGGAACCTGATCGACGAGCGTGCCTAGTTCCTTAACAAATGGCAGCGGCAGCAGATCGGCACGCGTGCCCATCGACTGGCCCATCTTAATGAACGTCGGCCCGAGCTCGATGAGTTTTTCCTTTAGCCAGACGGCTTGCTTTTCCTGAATGCGCTCTCTATCGAGATCTTTGCCCAAGATCACGCGGCGCAAAGCACGCATAAAGATATGGAAAAACCATACCCGCACGGCATAAAGCTTTTCGCCGTAAACGGCCATTCGCGTCAGCCGCAGGGCGTTTTCCAAGCGATGACGTGCGTGCTTTTTGTCGTGCTTTTGATGCAGGTCAAGTTGATCAAGATAGAGGTAAAGCGAAAGCAACGCAATGACACGCGACACCTGAAATATTCGCCAATATCCGCGAATGCCGTGGTAACGGCCCTCGACCGACGTCTCGACTTTTTGCAGCGAACGTTCTTCCTCGATCAACTGCTTATTCGTTACAAGCTTTGCAATGGCAAGCTCGTCCGTGGGAACCAAAGGATGCGAGCCGTTGTTGTTTAGCCCGATATTTTCCAGCTCTTTGACAATTTGTTTTTCCGTCGTTTCGGCCATTTTTATGCAGCGATCTCCTGCCCGAATTGCAGCAGGTAGCCGTTGTTGTCGAATATCGCAAATTCACGCATTCCGTACTCGAAGTTTTCGAGTCCGTAGCAGACATTTGTGTTGTCCTTAAATTTCGCCCACAACGCATCGACATCATCGGTGTTGAAATAGAATGATCCGGTAAAGCCGATCTTGTCATACGGCGTATGAGCATTCGGACGAGCCAACATTATGGCGACATCATCGATCGTCAGCGAAGCCCAGCCCCAATCGTGATTTACTTCGTTGGCCGTGAAACCCAGCGTTTCCGTATAGAACTTGATCGTTCCCGGCAGGTCCTCGGTCCACAACATCGGTCTTAGCTCGGTCATTCTCATAAGATCGCCAGCATGTTCTTTACGCCCTGATGGTGAAAATAGTTCCTTGCTCGTGCCGTGTCCTTTTCGATCTGAGCTTTTAACTCATCTATTCCGTTGAACTTACGCTCGTCGCGAATTCGGTGCAGAAAACGGACTCGAAGCACGTCGCCGTAAAGATCACCGTCAAAGTCGAATATATATGATTCGATAGATGGGTCGGCAGCGGATTCAAAAGTCGGGCGGACGCCGATGTTCGTAATGCTCTTTCGCCAGATGCCGTCGATCAGCGTAGCGGTCGCGTAAACACCAAAACGCGGAATAACGCGGTTATGCGGCTTTAGATTTGCTGTTGGAAAGCCAATCGTATGGCCGCGTCTGTCACCGCGAATGATGACGCCCTCTACGCCATAAGGACGGCCAAGCATTCGACGCGCGAGATTGATGCGGCCTTCGGCAAGCAGTTTGCGGATCGCTGAGGAACTTATCCGCTGGCCGCGTATCTGCACTTCATCGACCTCATCGGCGATGAAGCCAAGTTCCTTGCTCTTTTGCCTGAGCAGATCGATATTGCCGCCGCGGTTTTTGCCGAACGCAAAGCCTTTGCCGAGATAAACTTCCCTGGCGTGCAGACGGTCGCGGATGATATTTGACAAAAAATCCTCAGCCGGCTGGCTCGCAAATTCGCGGGTAAATGGGACAACGATCGCCTGTTCGATACCAAGGACTTCAAAATTGGCAAGCCGTTGGTCAAGCGTCTGCAGCAGCGGCGGTGACGATTCGGGATGAAGAACTGTTCGCGGATGCGGGTCAAACGTTATGGCCGTCGCATGAGCGCCGGCGATCTTGGCTCGCTCGACAACCGTCTGCATTATCCGCTGATGCCCGAGATGCAGCCCGTCAAAAACACCAAGCGTCAGCACCGTCGGCTTCAAAATATTGGCGTTCTCTATACCGTGAAAGATCTTCATTAGCTAGGAGAATGGTATTTCACGCGAGGCGTCGGACGCAACCGAAACAGCGGTCATTTCACACCTGTTAGCCACAACAATTGGCCTTTATTCAGGACGCGATAAGCAGGGTGTTTTGCTTTCTGGTACGTTTCGCTGTGATGAATTGCAGGATAGTTCTTAACTTTCATTTCGGCATCGAGTCTAACCCATTCTTTGTGATCAAGTTTGCCGACGGATTGTTTCTCTAATCGTTTTCCCAAATCTGTCCACGCGTCTTTAAAGTTGGATGCTGTCGTTTTGTATCCTCGGCTGCTCGCGAGAAATGCTTCGAGTAGATCATTCTCCTTGCCTCGCTTTGCTTTGAATGGACGCAGATTGAGACGACCTATGTCGCTGCCGGGACACAGAGGCTCCCAGATAGGTTCATTTGCAGCAGGCTTGCCCAGCGTGCTCCATTCGTTATCGAGCCATTTACGAGCCGATTCTGTATCAGGAACCGCATGCTCACCACCGCGGGTCGCCTGATACGTCCACTTATAAGCATCCTCTATGCGAACAGTCTTGTCCGCTTTCCACTTCGGGATAGCAAAATCTAGCAACGCCGTCGGGGCGCAAGTCAGTAGTAAGGTAAAGGCAAATGCGAACATTTTAGAAATATTAAGCTACCAACCGAGTATGTAAGCAAACATCAACGGAGCAACTATCGAAGCATCGCTTTCGACGATGAATTTCGGTGTAGTGGCTTCGAGTTTGCCCCAGGTGATTTTTTCGTTCGGCACGGCTCCGGAGTATGAGCCGTAGCTGGTTGTTGAATCTGAGATCTGGCAGAAGTAGCCCCAGACAGGCACATTCTCACGCTGCAGGTCCTGGTGCAGCATCGGCACAACGCAGATCGGGAAATCGCCCGCAATGCCGCCGCCGATCTGGAAGAATCCTACCGTCGAATTATCCTGCGCATTCGCCGTGTACCATTCGGCGAGCATGGTCATATATTCGATACCGGTGCGAACAGTGTGAACGTTTTCGACATCGCCGGTGATGACGTGGCCCGCAAACATATTGCCCATCGTCGAATCTTCCCAG
>CAZGSC010000180.1:0-6328 GCA_964528325.1 uncultured Chloracidobacterium sp.
CGGCCAAATTGAGTTAAACTAAATTTAGTAATTTCTACATATACTTTCAGGAGCAAAACTAAATGCAAGAAGCATTGGGAATGGTTGAAACTAAGGGCTTGGTGGCAACGATCGAAGCCGCCGACGCAATGGTCAAAGCAGCAAACGTACAGCTTGTCAGTTACGAAAAGATCGGTGCGGGCTTTGTGACCGCCATCGTTCGCGGAGATGTTGCTGCGGTCAAAGCAGCAACGGATGCCGGAGCCGCCGCTGCACGGCGCGTTGGCGAGCTTGTCAGCGTTCACGTTATACCGCGACCGCACGCAAGCGTCGACGAAACACTGCCGGTAGTCAGAAAATAGCACTTGGCGACCAGTAAATAGCAAACAAAAAGATCCTGTTTGCTGATTGCTGTCTGCTGATTGCTGATTGCTTAAATGATAATCGCACGCATCATGGGCACTGTCGTGTCCACACAAAAAGACGAACGTCTCCAGGGTAAGAAACTACTCATCGTCAAGCCGATCAATCTCGACGGCACTGATCAGAGCGGCTACATTGTCTCTGTCGATACCGTCGGTGCCGGCTTTCACGAAAAAGTGATAGTTGTCAGCGGCTCGTCCGCCCGTATGGCTGATGGAAACAAAGATTGTCCGGTTGACTCCGCGGTCATTGGCGTGATCGACGAAATAGATTTCACTCAATGAGGTATATTGAAATGAATCTGAGATTCGCAGCGTTTTTATTTTCTTTGGCCATCTTTATTGGCCTTTTTATTTCGGTAAATGTAGCGGCACAAGGTATCGGTGATCCAAATCGCGGTGCCGAAACGGGCCGATATAATATTGCCGGCAAGATATTCCTGCCTGATGGAAAGCCTGCGGTCGGAGTTCGCGTTGAATTGTCAGGCGGAGATTTTATGAGCCTCTCAACTAATTCTGACAACGACGGAGCATTTATGTTTTCGGGCGTGTCCGGAGGCAATTTTACGGTAACTGCTAAGCCTAAAGAGTTTCCAGCGGAAACGGAAAGGCTGAGTATAGAAAGGGCTGTACCCGGGCAGACATTCAAGATCTTCTTTAACCTTCGTTCAACTGTTAAAACATATTCCAGTGCATTATTAATTGGCGTTCCGGAAGGTGCAGTTGCCAAATTGCAGAGCGGAATGGAAAAAGCTGCAAAGAACGACAAAAAAGCGGCTATGGCGCTTTATGACGAGGCCATTGCGGCATATCCAAATTTTGCGGCGGCCTACTATCAGAAAGGAACGCTTTATCTGCAAATGAATGAGCCTGACAAGGCGCTTGGCTCGTTTGTCAAAGCGATTGAGATCAAACCCGATTATCTGGAAGCAAAATATTCGGTTGGCTATACGCAGTATGTGAAAAAGAACTACGAGATCGCCGCCGCTGTTTTTGATGATGTGATCAACCAAAAGGTCGAAATGCCTGAAGCTCATATGTACCGCGGCATCTCGCTATTTCACCTTGGGTTTATCGACGAAGCGGAAAAGCAATTAAAACTTGCCGAAGCATCTAAGGCGGGAGAGAGAATCGCTCTTGCGCATCGATTCCTCGGCGGCATTTATATGCAAAAGAAGCAGAATGCGACAGCTGCAGAAGAGTTGCAGAAATATCTCGATCTCGTGCCAAAGGCTCCGGATGCTGACAAGATCAAAACAACGATCTCTGATCTCAAGAAAGCAAAATAATGCAGATCGCACGCGTCATCGGCACTGTCGTTTCGACAGTCAAAAATCAAACCCTTCACGGTCGAAAGTTCCTAATCGTGCAGACGCTCGATGCTGATCTTAAACCAACAGGTAAGCCGACCATTGCGCTTGATGCCGTTGGCTGCGGCGTTGGGGAACTCGTTTTCTGGTGCCGAGGTAAAGAGGCTTCGTTTCCGTTCAAACGCGACGAAACGCCGACGGATTGCACAATAGTCGGAATTATCGATTCTGACGCACATGTGTTTCAAGGTTGATCGTGTTTCGTTTCATCCCACACTGGTGAAACGGTAAATTTTTATTTAAATGTTACTTGCCCGCGTAATTGGAAATATTGTCGCCACTCAGAAAAATCAGCGTTACGAAGGAACGCGGGTGATGCTTTGCCGACAGATCACACCTGATGGCAAGGACATGGATTACACATGCATCGCGCTCGATTCCGTTAATGCCGGTGAAGGCGATATTGTCGTTATTGCACAGGAAGGCTGGTCAGCTTCGACCGCTGCAACAGGCCGGCCGGGTGCGGCTATCGATTCAGCGATCGTCGGCGTGGTCGATTACGTAGATCTTTTACCCAAGGAAGGAAAATGAAACCCCACAGCGACATCGAAAACACATCTGACCTTGCCGCATTGTTCGGAGCTGTTGAGAAGATCAATCATCGTCTCGATAAGCTGGAAGGCATTCAATCTGCGCCAATCGAGCTAAAGCCACCTCATCCCAGCCTGGACAAGCTAAGTATCGCTGAGGCGATCGCCGATTCCATTTTCGGCAGCGAGTTCAAAGAAAAGGCCTGCCAGTTTGAACCCAGCAAGCCTTGCGACCATTGTTCTATGTGCAACTCACGCGGATTTTGAACTACTGCGCTGGTTTTCTTAATGAATTTGCATCACCCACACTCGGAGCCGATTTAGCTCCGGGCTCCGCCGTGAAGTAAGGCTCTTCCTTAAACCCAAGCAAACCAGCAGTAAGAACAGCCGGAAACGAATTGCGCATAGTGTTGTAGGAGGTGACCATGTCATTGAAATCTGTTCTCGCTGTATTTATGCGGTTTTCGGTGCCTGCCAATTCATCCTGGACCTTCAAAAAAGCTTCGCTGGAACGAAGTGTTGGATAGTTCTCGGAAAGGCTGAGAAGTCGTCCGATCGTGCCGCCAAAACTGTTGTTGGCATCAATTACCGCTTGCTTTTGCTCGGGTGATTTGTCGCCGTCGGCACCGGCTGGTGCAGCTTTTGACAGGTCAAGTAGTTTTGAACGGGCCGCGGCGATCTGGCTGAATACTTCCTGTTCCTGAACGCCGGCCATTTTAGCGGTCTCAACCATATTCGGTATTAGATCCGCACGGCGCTGCATTGCACTTTCAACATTGGCCCACTTACCTTTGACCTGCTGTTGTTTAGCGGTGAGGTCGTTGTAGCTGCATCCGCTCAAGGCAAACGCCGCAAATAATACGATCGATAATAAAATTGCTCTTTTCATTGTTTCTATTCTCCTTATTTTCCGATTGCATCTACAGCGGTGATCACATTTTCTATCTGCTCCATGTATTCGCCGAAAAGCGTGTTGGCAGAAATTTCGTCCAAGGTGGCGGTGGAAATATTCTCACGGATATTGAATATTTTTTCAAACGGTGCCCCATCGATGCCGATGTGCTGGGTAGTAAGCGCTACGATCTCACGTTTTGTAGTTGGCGGCTCAACTCCTTTAAGAATGAGCACCGCGCGAAACAGCGCGGAAAAACTCGACAAACTCTCTGCCATTAAATTCTTCAGACCGACAACTGATGTCGAGGCCGGTATGTATTGGCGTCGCAGCTGGATAAGCTTACTTCGCAGCTCATACTCGGCCTGCAAACGCAGGAATTTGTCGGAAATTTTGAGATCTTCCAGCACATCAGGGCCGTAAAGAACCTTGCGGGCGATGCTCATCTGATGAAATTCGATAGGGAATACATCTGATGCATTCTGCAATTCGGAAACTGTAAAATACACAGGCACCGGATTGCCAAGGCGTGCCCATTCACGTACGCAGGCTTGAGCGTTTCTGAGGTCTGCCGGGGCGATCTTATGGAGTGCAACAAGAATGTTGTAATCCGACTGTTTCGGCACAAAATCACCAGCTGCGGCTGAGCCGTATAAGATAACCGACGACAGATTTTTGCCATGTGTCGATCTGAGATCATCAATGAATGCTTCAAAATGTACCATTGTTACCAATCACCTCCCGAACCGCCGCCGCCAAAATCTCCACCACCACCAAATCCACCCCAACCGCCTCCACTGTCAGACGAGCTGCCCCAATCACTTGATGATGATGAATTTCCGGAAAGGCTGGACCCTATTATGCCGCCGATAATACCTGATGCGATGTTTCCGGCTACATCGCTGCCGCTTGCTCCAAAGCCGCCGCTACCCCAGCGGTTGCGGTCGCTCTTTGTTGGGCCGCCCTTAGATCGAGAGAAGATAATTAACAAAATAATAAAAACGATCACGCCGCAGCAGAATAGGCCGAAGATCGAGCTTCCGCCCAACGAACCGTTGCTTCCGGCGACAGGTTTTTGCGGTGCGGTGCCATTTGTTTTGTCACGGATCGTCTTTATGTAGGCATCGACGCAATCGGATATGCCTTTGGCGTAGTTGCCTTTTTTGAACTCGGGAACGAGATATTGTCGCTGGAGGCTGCCGACGAGGCCATCGGGCAACTCGTCTTCGAGATCTCTGCTAATTTGCGTGTAATATTTGCGGTCGTCGATCGCGATAAATAATAAGGCGCTAGGATTATCGTCGTCTTTCGAACCGATCTTCCAGCCGCGAGCGACGGCCAAAGAATAATCGAAAATGTCACGCTCGCCGGTTGTTTTTACAACGGCAACAGCGATCTCGACGGCTGGATCTGTCGTCTCTTTTAGATTCTTGAGCTTGGTTTCGAGCTGCTGCTTTGTTGCAGTATCGATCACGCCGGCGTAATCGTTAACAAAGCCTGTCGAAGGCGGCAGAGGCGAGGTATTTATCGAAAAAGGCTGAGTTTCCTGGGCAAAAGCCGAAACCGTCAGCAACAAGGTCGCGGCGAAGAAAAAAACGAATTTACCGAAGTCGATAGGTTTTTTCATTATGTCGCGATAATTCGCCAATCTATTGACAATACGAGAACATCGGGGACGATGTTCGGTAAATCGTGCATCAGGCCTTTTTTACTTCAACTATCTTAGCGCGAAAAATGCGTTTTGCCGCCCTGATCACAGGATGAGCGTTCGCATATTCTATAAGTTCAGCCTCAGTCGGATCGCTGCTCAAAACCGGAAGTTCGACGCTCTCTTCCTTTGGAACAAACTCATCTCTGAATTTTGCGACATCGAATGCCGGAGCCGCCGCCGTTCCTGTCGAACCGGTAGCAGGGGCATTTCGTGGCGAATTTACTGCACTTGCAGGCCTATTACCAAGAAATAGCTCGATGATCTGATCAACGCTTTTTATCGGCAAAAGATCGTCGCCGGTGAGCATTAGCTTAGCTTCGTAACCGTCGTCAAGCCGCTGGTCATCGGCGTGTTCGAGTTCGGCTGAAGAAAGCGAAGGCAAGCGAACCGTCGGAACATATTGTTCCATTATCTGCGGTTTTTCAAGGACCGGTTCTTCTGCAGCAGGCTCGCCGGTTTCGGGCTCTTCATCGAGCGGAGACGCTACTGCCAGTGAGTGTGCAGCCGAAACCTCTTGCACCGAGGCAGGCTCGTTAGCACTAGGACCTTCACCGGAGGGCGATGGATCAATTTTCAGAGTTTTTTTTTCCGGCGTTTTGTCAGCGGACGCAGACGTGGAATGTTGAGCCCCGGTTGCTAACGCTCGCGGTCCTGACTTTTGCGGTGCACCGGACGAAAGAGCATCAAGCCGTTCGAGAATGCTCTCGATAGTTGCGACGCTTCGCATTTCGATCAGTTTTACGAGGCCGATCTCTAAGACATATCGCGGATGTGCGGCTTCACGGAGGCTGGCCTCGGTTTCGCAGAGCGAATTGAAAAACCGCAAGAGGTCAGGCTCACTAAACGATTCGGACATCATGCGAAGCTCATCTTCGCTGAAAACAGCGCCCTCGAAAAGATGTTTATCGCCGCCTGCGACCTTAAAAACAAGCAGATCGCGGAACAGGCCGAGCAGATCGCGGCAGAAGTTTCGCAGGTCGTGGCCTCGGGCGATGATGTCGTCAACGACGGCTAGAATGGCCTTTGGCTCTCGTTCTGAAATGGCATTTATCGTTTTTGTGAGTATTTCAACGCCCGCAAAACCGAGTGCGTTGGTCACATCGGCTGCCGAGATCTTGTCACTCGAAAAGCTGATGACCTGATCGAAATTTGACTGAGCGTCACGCATCGAGCCTTCGCCCGAGCGTGCCAATTCGCGGAGAGCGTCGTCCGAAATGTCGATCATTTCGGCGTCGGCGATCAGTTTGAGCCGGTCAAAGATCTTTTGCAGCGGAATTGTGCGAAATTCGAATTCCTGACAGCGCGATAAGATCGTCTCGGGCACCTTGTGCAGTTCGGTGGTCGCCATTACGAAAACGACGTTGTCAGGCGGCTCCTCGAGCGTTTTCAAAAGGGCATTAAATGCCGATTTTGAGAGCTGATGG
>CAZGSC010000181.1:0-6273 GCA_964528325.1 uncultured Chloracidobacterium sp.
GATTCGGCTTTGGTCGAGAACGCCGGGCCTTCCATGCAGATGTAAGTGCCGCCGCGATGCGTATTGACGCCGATCTGTTTACATGAGGCTTCGAGAATGTCGCCAAGCTCGTCGCAGACCGGATGAGCAAAGGTCACATGTCCGACGATGCCTTCGCCAAAGAAGGTAGATTCATGCGCTCTGGCTCTCGTCCGATCAAAGAACTGGTCGGGAATGACAAAATCCGTCGGAGCGTATTTTTCCTGCAAACTGCCAACCGCCGAAACGGACAAGATGTACTCGACGCCGAGCAGCTTCATCGCGTAGATGTTCGCCCGAAAGGGAAGTTCGCTGGGCGTGAGTTTGTGGCCTCTGCCGTGCCTTGGTAAGAAAGCGACCGTGACACCGTCCAATTCGCCGATAATAAATGCGTCCGAAGGGCTGCCAAAAGGCGTTTCAACGCTCAATTCCCGCACGTTTTCCAATTCCGGCATCTGATAAAGCCCGCTGCCGCCGATTATTCCAATTTTTACCTGTTCCATATTTATGTTGCAGAAGCCCGACCGTGACAAAGGGAGCAAAATTCAACGTATCGCTTACGCCCTTACTTATGTGCGGGCTTGTGCAACTCCATTGCGGTAATTTTACCGTTGACCTCGGCCAGCCTGCAAAGCGGCATCTCGACATCGTGATAAAAATGGCAGATCCAGTTTTCTTCCAAAGCCTGTGGCAGTATGCGTTTTTTGAATTCGAGCGTTTCCACTGGATAAAGGTCGTAGCTCATTATCCACGGCAGCGGCAGGTGATGTCGTGTTGGGATCATATCAAAAAAACCAAACAACGTCTCGCCTCCACGAGACAGCTTGATCGTTTGCATCGTTTCGGAATGGCCGCGAACCCGCTCGACCGTCAGACCTTCGATAGGCTCATATTTGTCGGGCATCAGCTCAAGTTGTTTGGTATCGATCAACGGATACCAATTCTCGGATAAATAGCTTGCACGGTCGCGTTCGTGCGGGTTTTCGGCAGCGTTGAATTCGCTTTTTGAAACAAGATAACGGGCTTTGGGGAATTGTGGTTGCAGGCTGGCAGCCTGTGCTCCGACGGTATTTCCGCCGGCGTGGTCGAAGTGCAAATGAGTGTTAATTACGATCGTGATGTCTTCGGGGTTGCAGCCTGTGATATCAAACAACGACTGAGCGAAGGGCTTTTCACGAGAAATGCCGTAGATAGACATTTCCTTCGCCGACCATTTCTCGCCCATTCCGGTGTCGATCAGGATCTTATCTTTGCCTGTGTCGATGAAGAGACAATTGCAGGTGAGCGTAATGCGGTTTTGTTCGTCGGGCTGGCAGACGCGTTGCCAAAGAACGCGAGGGACGACACCGAACATCGCCCCTCCGTCTAATTTGAATTCGCAATCGGGAATTATCTCGACGCGGTAATCACCCAAAATCATAGTGGAAACTGAAAGTGGAAAATGGAAAGTTCCTAAAACAATTTTCCACTTTCCATTTTCCGCTATCCATTTTTATTTTTTCTTCGGTTCCGCTTTCTTAGCGTCCTTTTTATCGTCAGGCTTAACAGGCTTGCCATCCGGGCCGGTTACCTGGACTCCGGGCGGCATTCCCTGCGGCATTTGCGGTTGCTGCTTTTGCCTCATCTGCTGGATCTGATCGTCCGTAACTTCGGGAATAGTAAAATCGTCGGGTACCTGAATGTGATTTTTTGCGATCAGGTCTTCGACAAGTTTCTTCTCTTTATCTTCTTCCAGCTTTGATCGAACGTAATCCTTTACCGGCATTTCACGTGCATTCGGTTTGTCCGGATCCTTGTAGCCAGTAGAGATCAAGATATGCCGAACGTCATAAGTGTCCTCGGCCGGAGTCTTATTGTCTTTGGAAGCATCCTTATTCGCACTTGGCCCAAGTTTGCGCTCGAGTTTTATGATGTGAAAGCCGTAGTCCGTCTCAACCAGTTCCGGCGAGACCTGTCCTGCTTCCAGCGCAAGTGCTGCATTTTCGAACGGGACGACCATACGACCCTTTGGCACATCTTTGTAAATTCCACCCTGCGGCGTGCCGTCAGGTCCTTTATTTCCGGGGTCCTGAGTGAATTCGTTTGCCAGAGCAGCAAAATCCTCGCCGGCTTTTGCGCGGTCTAAGATCTGTTGTGCCTGCGCCCGTTTAGCATCCGGGCTGAGTTCAGGATGCTCTGAAATGTATTTTGCTACGTCTTCGTCAGTAACCTTATCGGTGTCGGCGCGTTTTTCCGAATAGAGACGTGCAAGGTACTGTGCCTGCTGAAGCTTGACCTGAAGATTGGCTTTAGTAATAAACTCAGGGGCCAATTCGCCCGCGTTCATTTTTTGGAGGTACTCGGCTCGATAAATTCGGGTTTTAGCAAAGATATCCTTCGCCTGCGTCCTCTCTTCATCGCTGATCTCGCGGTCTTTCATTTCTGGACTGCTTGATTTGAGAACCGCGATCTTAGTAGCAAGGAAATCAGCAAACTCATCGTCGTGGGATCTCTGTTCGGTCGGAGCACCAAGGCCGATCTTCTCCATAAGGCCTGCGAACCATCCTTGACCGCTGCCGGACGGCGTTTCGCCCGCCCAGAAGGCACTGATCTGATCCTCGGTAATGAAACCGAACGGAGGCATCGGGCCTTTGTCCTTATTCATCTCGCGATCGTAGTTTACGGCGAGTATCTCGGCTCGAATATTTTCAAGCTCCTGACGATTCGTCGGGTCTGCTGTGAGCCCTTCGTGTTGGGCCTCGCTTGCAAATGCCAGCAGCTGTTTCAGATTATCGATCTGCTGCTTCTTCATCTCAGGGTCTTCGGCAAGGCGCTTCAAGACCATTGGATTGGTCTTTGCCACGTCCGCCAGAAGAGCTTCGATCTCGGGCCGGGTGATCTGATTGAAAGATTCATTTGACTGGCCGCCAACCTTCTTTTTCCAGACGACGAGCCCTGCCCCGATCGCCAGGATAACGACGACCAAAATAAGTCCTTTTGTTAAATTACTCAATTCCTAATTCCTCACTTACAAAATATCCGGTAAAAGCGCTAAACGGTTATATTATCAAATTCTTCCAATTTCAACTAACAAAAAAGCCTTATTTTACTGTCTGAACCAATTCGAGTAAAACACCGTTTGACGCGGAAGGATGGACGAACGCGACTAAACAGCCCTCAGCACCGACACGCGGCGACTCGTCGATGAGACGCATCCCCTGCGATTTCAGCTTCGCGATAGAAGCTTCAATGTCGTCGACCTCGACGGCAATATGATGAATTCCGCCGCCGCGTTTCTCCAAAAACTTGCTTATCGGCGAATCATCGCTGGTCGGCTCAAGCAGTTCGACGCGGCTTTCTCCTATCGGCAGCATCGCAACGCGCACTTTCTGCTCCTCAACAATTTCCGTGTGAACATTTTCGAGCCCGAGAGCGTCGCCCCAGAATTTCAGGGCCTCGTCAATACCTTTTGTCGCGATTCCAAGATGGTTTATCTTCATTTTGTATTTATTATTTCTTCGACCGCCGAATATGGATCGTTCTTTTTCTCGGCGATCTCCAACGCAAGTTTATCGAGCTTTTCGCTGGTACCATTTCGGTTCAACAGATCAGACAATAATCTTTCCTGCAATAGTTCCAGTAAACGCCATTTTGCGATCGCCTGACGCCGTCCCTTGCTTCCTGAGCCATCGGTCTGAAAGGCGTAATAGGCTTCGATGGCTTTTGAGAGATCCTCAATGCCTTTGCTCTCGGTGGCGATGGTCTTGATTATGGGCGGATTCCACATATCGGGCCGATGTGCAAGGCCTAGCAAAGCTTCAAGCTCCTTTTGCGTTCGCAGAACGCCTTCGCGGTCTGCCTTATTGATTACAAAAACATCGCCGATCTCCATAATGCCGGCCTTGATGGCCTGAATGTCGTCGCCCATTCCCGGCACTAGCACCACTACGGAAACATCGGCTGTTTTGACGATCTCAACTTCATCCTGGCCGACGCCGACGGTCTCGACTATGATCTTGTCAAAGCCTGCTGCGTCCAATATAGCTACGCAATCTACTGTAGAGCGCGAAAGGCCGCCGAGATTGCCCCGCGTCGCCATCGATCGAATGAAGATATTTTTGTCCGTTCCGAGCGTTGCCATGCGAATCCGGTCACCAAGGATCGCTCCGCCCGAAAACGGCGAAGAAGGGTCGATACAGACGATCCCGACCTTTTCACCGGCGTCTTTGTAAAACAAAGCCAATTTATCGACAAGCGAAGACTTACCAGCGCCGGGAGAGCCTGTTATCCCGATAACAGTCGCTTTTCCGGTCTTTGGAAAGACGGCCTTCATCAATTCAGCTGCGCCGCCGCTGCCACTCTCGATCCTGGTGATCGCGCGTGCAATAGAGCGCGGGTCTCCGGCAAAAATTCGTTCAACTAATTCCGTGTTCGACATCGAAATCCTAAGCAATCATTTTCTCATTCTTTGAAACAAAAACAAAAAAGGCGAGCTCGTTGGCTCGCCCTATGTCGTGTTGAGTGTTACGCCCTTACTAACGTGCGGGCTTGTGCATTACATCTGGCCTTCGTCGGCTGACGGCCCGTAGATCGACGGCACCGGAATGTCGTTCAGCCGCAGATAAACCGAAAGCTGACCGCGATGATGAATAATGTGGTTCATCACGAATGAACGCATCACGGCGACCTTGGGCATCGTGAAATAGACCTGTTCGCCGTTGCGCATCGTCCAGTCAGTAAAAAAAGTTTCGTCCGAAGTTTCGCTCAGGATCTGTTTCGCGAGGGCGATGTGCTCGTCAAAAAAAGCGAGTAGCTCCTCGGTCGATGTCGGCTCGAAAGGCTTAAAGTCGGCAGTTGCAAAATCAAGAACATCGCTCTTGAGCGTCTCCTTTGTCCAGCCGAACATCTCGGCGCAGTGAACCGCTAGGCGTCCCATGGTCATCGACTTTTCATGCGGTTTCCAATCGAATTTGTCCGCCGGTACGCGTTCGAGACAGCTGCGTGTCACTTTCGCCTCGTTATCCATTTCTGCTAAAAAGGCCGTTGCCAAACGGCCGGTGCTTGGTGCTGTTGAACTCATAATTTTCTTTCTCCTATTTTGATTTAGAAATTAGAATGTTATTGTAACACAACGTTGCACAAATGCAACAGTGGCGATCAATTTGACTGACAATTTTTTTCGGACGGTCTAGGTCTTGCTTCTTACAGCGATTTTAGCAGATTTTTCGCGATAACGAGACGCTGAATTTCAGATGTGCCTTCGCCGATCGTGCAGAGTTTTGAATCGCGCCAGTATTTTTCGGCCGGATATTCTTTTGTATAACCATAACCGCCGTGTATCTGGACGCTTTCCTCTGAGACGCGAACAGCGGCCTCGGAAGCGTAAAGCTTTGCCATTGCAGACTTTTGCGTTACAGATTTCCCGGCGTCTTTTGTAGCTGCCGCCTGGAGGGTCACCAGACGGGCACATTCGATCTGTGTTGCCATGTCGGCAAGTTTGAACTGGATGGCCTGAAATTCAGCGATCGGCTTGCCGAACTGCTGACGTTCTTTTGCATATTTTACGGCTGCTTCGTATGCACCCTGAGCGATGCCGACCGAAAGCGCCGCGATCGAAATGCGGCCACCGTCAAGCACCTGCATCGCCTGCATAAAACCCTCGCCTTCGTTGCCGAGCCGATTTTCGTCGGGAACGTAGCAGTCTTCGAAGACTACAGAAGCCGTTTCGGACGCACGCATTCCAAGCTTATTTTCTTTCTTGTCTGAGCGAAACCCTTCCATCGACTTGTCGAAAATGAACGCAGAAATGCCACGATTGCCTTTTGATTTGTCCGTAACTGCAACTGCAACGAGCGTATTGCATGCGATTGCGTGGGTGATGAAATTTTTTGAGCCGTTGACCTTCCAACCGCCATTCGATCGAACAGCCGTCGTACGTGTCCCGGCGGAGTCTGAGCCGGCCTGAGATTCCGTTAGTCCCCAAGCCCCGAACGATTCACCCTGAGCCAGTGGCGTGAGGTATTTCTTCTTCTGTTCCTCGTTTCCAAATGTAAAAATATGATTCGAACACAGCGAATTATGAGCTGCGACAGACAAGCCGACAGATCCGCAGACACGTCCGAGTTCCTCGATGATCGTCGCGTATTCGACATAGCCCATGCCTGCTCCGCCGTATTCTTCGGGAAACAAAACGCCCATCAGGCCGAGTTCAGCGAGCTTAGGACGCAGTTCCTCAGGAAAGTGCTGAGTTTCATCCCACTCCATCACGTGAGGTTT
>CAZGSC010000182.1:0-6089 GCA_964528325.1 uncultured Chloracidobacterium sp.
AATTAGAAATGGAAAAGCCTCGTCGAGCGATCGGCGAGGCTTTTTTCTTCGTGTTTTGCGTTTTCTTCATCGCGTAGCGATGCCACGAATGTAGCCGTGGTTTTCAACCCACGGAAATGGATTTTTAATCCACGGGCCAAGAATCGTAAAATATCCCGTCGCTTCGCGACGGTTGAATCTATGGCAAATACATTCTCGCAAATATATTTCCACATTGTGTTCAGCACCAAGAACCGCGTCGATTTCATCCGCCCCGACATCGAAGCCCGCGTTTGGGCGTACATTGGCGGCATCGCCCGCAATCACAAAATGACCGCATTACAGGTCGGCGGCATTGACAACCACATTCACGCTCTTGTCGGCTCACCTACGACGCTTATGCCCAGCCAGGTCGCAAAATATCTAAAAGGTGACTCGTCCTATTGGATCCACAATGAATTTCCCGATCTGGCGGACTTTGGATGGCAAGATGGTTACGGCGTATTTTCGGTTTCTAGGTCGATCATCCCAAGCGTCATCGATTACATAAAACACCAACGCGAACATCACAAAAACAGACGTTCGAAGAAGAATTTGTCGAACTGCTGGAACTCCACGGCATCGAATACGACGAACAATTTCTTTTTGGATGATTCACCCGTCGCTGACGCGACGCGGATGTTTTTTTGCCTTCCGTTCCGTGGGTTGCAAACCCACGGCTACAGTCACAAAGTCGCTACGCGACCCAAAACAAATCCGTTCATCGCCTTGGTGATTTTTCATCGCATAGCGATGTCCGATTGTAGCCGTGGTCTTTAGACCACGGAAGCGGATTTTACCCACGATTAAAATCCCGTCGCGTCCGCGACGGCTGAAACCTATGCATTGTGCAACCAAAAATGGAAAGCCTTGTCAGAAACGGTGAGGCTTTTCTGCTAATATGTAATCATGTCAAAAACTCCACCTCGAACTGTTAAAGAAACTGGTGCTGATGCGGACGATCTACTCATCGGCATCACTCCACGAAATTTAGGCATGGTCATCAGAATTTACAACAATCAAGCCCCTGGTGACGGGGGGCGAATCGTTGGCCCGTTCGATCTCGTGCACTGGGGTAATGGTACTTATGCACAAGGAATTTTGACGGTTTGGCACAAGTCCCAAAGCTTCGGGACTGTAGAAGAGTTTATCGAATCGTTAACTTCAGTCTACGGCTCTTCCGACTTTACCCATGGTCTGAATGCGAACGGGCTGTGGAAGTTGGACGCAGCGGTGATCGCTGCTGAGATAATCAGACCGGCGGAAAACGAGGCATAGTTCGCGTGCCGCAGGCCAAACCCAGGAAAACTGGGGCAAAGTAAAACACAAGATCGGTGCCACTCTTAAAGACGTCGCCGATGATGTTATGAACCAATATTTTCCAGCAGGTTAGACTGGAAGTCGCAAACCAACCTTTTTGGCTATTTCCTCTAATGCCCCTTTCCCGTTCGGAGCAACACATTTCATGGTTACGTTTTCTGTCGCTCCATACAATTTAAGTCGAATTACTATGCCAGGACCATCATAAGCTTCCACGAACTTCCAATTCTTATCTTTCTTGGGATTCACAACATTTGGAAGAGCTGAAAGCACCGCTTCTACGAGGTCAAGTTTTAAGGCGGGACAAAATCGAACATGAAATAGCTTTTTTTCCAGTTCGTGACGAATGCGCTCTTTGTTAAATTCCCAATCCCCATCGTCGGAAACCCATCGACCAAATGAGAACCAATCAGCATATTCACGAAATGCCATTTGAGCACGAATACAACCCCATGGATTCAAATCCCATTCGTTTTCATATCCGAAACAATAATATTCCGGCTTAAAACTTACTTTCTTTTGTTCATAGCACCATGAGTAGCCAAAAACGGCATCCCACGCAGTCTTCACACCATCAACGTAAATAGTTCTTCTCCGCCAACCTTTTAACTGTTCGAGTAGCGGGGAAAGAGTATCTATGTCGGCTTGAGAAACATTAACCCGGAATATTGCTTTTTTTTCCTCGCCAAGTTGCTCAAAAGATGCGAATTTACGAGCTTCGGCTACTGCAAATTCGAAGCTTGCTGCGGTTGAGGTTGGAAATTCAACCGTAATTCCAGTTGGGGGTGGTGGAGTCGTAATCGGATCGAGAAT
The DNA here is from genome assembly GCA_964528325.1 of uncultured Chloracidobacterium sp. Lineage (GTDB taxonomy): Bacteria > Acidobacteriota > Blastocatellia > Pyrinomonadales > Pyrinomonadaceae > OLB17. Next base: position 2,152 of record CAZGSC010000182.1, read on the forward strand.
TAATGACGGTGGGGTTTCGTGTACAAAACCTGTAGGGGCATCAGTTCCAGTGGGTAACCCACATCGATGGCAAAATCTGGCATCTGGAACCAAAACCGTCGTGCATTTCAAACAACGCGTTTCCGTAGGTTGTTTTGTACCGCAAGAAGGGCAAAAGGCTGCTTCATCGGTGACTTTTGTGTTACATCCGCTACATGTTCTCATTCCAATCACTCTAACAATTAATTAATGGCATTCGTATCACGAGAAGCGTTTTATTTGTCTAAATTTGCTCAGCATATTGCTGAATTACAGTCAGGCTGTTTTTTTGAGATTCAGACACATCCGGGGCAGACAGTTTTTTAGCCATTTCTAGATCAAATTGTGTCTTTGTGCACCCGAAATTTAACACCAACCATGTAACTTGGCAAGGTCTATGAGTTCTCCAAGACGAATGATGAATGTGCTTACTCGCCTTTTAGGTAGCGCTGATAACTGCCGTCTGCCATTCCTTCGATCATCGCTTGTGTTGCGCTGCGGCGGGCGAGGCGTCGGAGTTCGCGCTCGTGGGCACGCTGGTCGGCGAGGGCTTCGGCGACGTAGTCGGAGGTGGTCGGACTCGTTCGAGGGACCGAGATAGGTGAGACCTAAGAACGGAGTGGATAGTGGAAAGTGCCTGATCGTCGGAATTTTTCAGTTTCCGTTTTCAACCATCCACTATTCACTCTTCACTGGTTTCTTGTTCCGTTCCACCCAAAGTGGAACAAATGGAACAAGGTGGAACAGTGTTCATTTTGTCGTTGTTTTCTCTGACAGGACCCAACGCTGCGGGTCGAGCTCGAGGCTGACCGGATTCATTGGAAGCTTGATCTGAAACGGCGTCTTTGGCCCGTAGGATCTCAGCGCACCAAATGCATATTTGCCCTCGGCAAACTTGAACATTACGGGCAAGACCATGAACCAATTCTCAGGAGCATTTTCCTGTGTGACGTTCCCGCTTACCATCACGCCTCCGTCGGGCCCGGTGCCTACCGAATAGTCCAACTTGTAGGACGGAAAAACGGTGTCGTAAACGTATTCATCAAAGAACCAATCGAGATCTTTGAGGCCAAACCTCTTGGCAAGAGGCGATCTCGCGAAATGCTCGTTGGCCACCATACGAAAATCGTCGGTCGACGCGACCTTATCCCGATAGCGGTTAACGAAATCCTTCATCATGGTGTAAAAAGCGTCGCCGTTGCCGCTCGCGGGATCGGTCATCAAAAAATGGATCATCCGCAAAACAAGGCCGCCTTTGTTATAGACCAATGCGCTGTATGCACCGTATGTTTTTTTGGTTTCGAGACGATGGCCGAGAATGAGCGGGCCAACATCTATAAGCCTTCCCTTTCCGGGGCCCATAACGGTCAGCGGCGCTTCTTTTAGCGATTTGCGCATGTCGTCGACCAATTTGGCTGACGATTTATCACGCAGACCTGTATAAATAACGCCGGAATATTCAGCAAAGCCTTCGCTCAGCCACTGGTCGCGATAGGACCGCCACGAAACGATATTGCCCCACCACTGATGTGCGGTCTCGTGCGCGAGAAAACTGTAGGTATTCTTTGTCGCGCGGTCGGCGTTCGGGATCATCAGCATCGTCGCAAATCCCTGCCCGAAACCGTAAGGATGAAACACGGCCCCAAAACTGTCATACGGGTATTTGCCGAAAAGAAACTGAAAATTACGAACCGAATTATTGAGTTCCTGAAGTATGAAGTCCTCTTTGAGCGCGAGATCGCCGCCTGATAAAGAATTGAACTCCATCGGTGTCGGCTTATCGCCGCTTTCCCATTTTATTTCTCCGGTGTGTCGTTGAAATGGCCCAAGCGCAAATGTCTGCAGCGCCACAGGATAGTTCATGACGTATTTTGTGATCATCATGTCCTTATCCGCCGGATCCGGCACTTCGCTGATGCGCAATCCTGTGCTTGCAACCTTATATTTTTTCGGATGTGTAAAAGTGAAGTTAAATGTTGCCCGGTCGAGGTTGCCCTGCCGCGGATACCAGCTTCCGTTCGAGAGCGGATAGCTGCAATCCGGAAAATAATCGCTTTGCCTCAGAAAATCGCCTTCCAGATCGAGATCAAGCACGACAGGCTGGCCCGCGACCATAGCCTTGGGAAAAAATACAGTAAATGCTCCTTCCCAATCCTCCTGAACAAAATCAAGCGTCTCTGTATCGAGAACAGCGGACTTAAGGCGCATTTGTTTTTTCAGTCTTGTGTTCTCATATTCTCCGAGCGATTCGCCAATGGTAAATGTTACCGCCCTTATGTCCGGCAGCCTGCTCTGCATTCGGACGTTTGTTTTTAGTCCAAGGCGTTTTTTGGGCTGTTTCAGGTCTATGTTCATGTCATAGTTGGCGATATCAAGAGGGTCGTTCAGGTCTGAATATTTCGCCATGCCCCGTTCATAGTCCGCCAGAGAATAAAAGGCGAGCCAGAGATCGTTATCGTCATCGTCTGACTGGTATTTGAAAATAAGTCCGCGTTCGCCCGCGTTAATATCAAAATAATCGGCAAGGATACGCGTTTGATGATCAAGTGCGTAACTAAAACGCCCTCGCCGGCCGCCGTCAAAATTCGCAAAGAAAAATCCGGGATCTTCGTGATTTAGTATCGACGAAGCGATCCTCGCCGAAATATTCGCACCAGTTTCTTTTAATATTCGGCCATTGATCTCGCTGGCTAAAGTCTGTGCCTGAGGATTGGCGGTCCCTTCGGTCTTGCTCTTGCCAATGAGGTCCATCGTGTCATCTGAAAACTTAAAAACTGCGGTCTTGAAATCCGACTCGACCGCATCTGCACCCAGCAATCTTTTCAGGTTGGCCTTTTCAAACTCAACCGGCGGCGCCTGGGCTCGAAAAGTTCCCGACCCTATAAAAACTGCGCCGGTAACTTTCCCGTCGATCGGAGCGGCAAAATAAAATGTGCCGGTAAAGGTCATTTCGACACGATCACGCTTTAAGGTCATCGCCGACACGTCGGCTTTAGCCCCTGTAAGCGAAAACGCCTTTATCTGATCATAGAGAGCACGCCCGCTCTGGGCCGAGATCGATGGACCAAAGGCCAAGATCAGACTGACAAGGAGCGCGATTCGAATCCAGGGGTTGACTACTGAATTGTTTACCAGCATTTGGAAGCCTCCGGTTGTTGCGAAAATAGGATTTGTTGAGCGAAAACAGGTTAATGCGTTATTAGGATATAGTCAAGAAACTTATTTTGCTCCAATGTCTAGCTGTTCACTTCTCGATGGATTTTTGCTATGATTCGTGAATCCAAGCGGACAAAAAACATATGAATCAAGCTGAACAAAAATCTTCGTTAAAGAGTGCTATCGAAAAGCACAAGGAATTTCTCTTTCCGGCCGTGGCGATGTATTACCAGGAGCCGCTTGCCATCGTTAAAGGCGAGGGCGAAAAGGTGTGGGACGCCGAGGGCAACGAGTATCTCGATTGCTTTGGCGGCGTGCTCACCGTGAGCATCGGCCATGCCAACCCGCGCGTCAACAAGGCGTGGATCGATCAGGTCAACACGGTCGCTCACACCTCGACGCTTTATGCCAACGGGCCGCAAGGCGACCTTGCCGAAAAGCTCGCCGAGATCACACCGGGCAATTTGAAGAAATCGTTCTTCTCAAACAGCGGAACGGAAGCAGACGACACCGCCGTGCTCGCAGCAAAGATCGCCACCGGCAATAACGAAGTCATTGCCTTGCGTCATTCTTATGCCGGACGGTCGGCGACGGCGCTTTCAACGATCGGGCACCACACTTGGAAGCCGATCGCTTCCCAGGTGGCCGGAATAGTTCATGCTCACGCGCCGTATTGTTATCGCTGTCCGTTCAAACTCGAATATCCGTCGTGCGGCGTCGCTTGCGCTGACGATGTCGAGGAACTGATCAAAACCACCACCACC
>CAZGSC010000183.1:0-6042 GCA_964528325.1 uncultured Chloracidobacterium sp.
TGCGACCCCTTGATTCGTAGTCAAGTACTCTATCCAGCTGAGCTACGGGTGCACAAGCCGAATTGTTAGACTACAAACCAATGGCAAAAGAGTCAAGCGGGAACCGATATGACTGCACCAATTGAGCTAACGCATTTCCTGAAAATTTTCTGTACTATTTTGCAAAATAGCCGGGCCGTGTGCGGGAGATCAGATTTGCATCATTTACGTTGAGTTTGATAGAACGCCATTTTCCATCACGTTTGGCATTCGTGGGCTGGTATTCGACGGTATAGAGCGTCCGCAGGTCGGCGGCCACTTGTGCATAAAGACGTCCCATTTCCTCTAGCCGGTTGATCACATTGAGCGTGCCGCCGGTTCGGCTGGCGATCAGCTGCATTCGATCACGTGCCGCTTTGTACATTGCGAACAGACGAGGTGTTGGATCGGGAAGTTTTGCCGGATCGCCAGTTGGCAACGCAAGTGGATAGATAGTCACTCCTTGAAGATCTGCGCGATTCAAAAGTCGAATCAAAGTATCATTTTCTTCGGGCTTGATCGTGGTCGCGATCTGATCGTCTTTGACCGGTTCCAAAAGAGCGAGGTCACCGTCTTTAGCCGCAGTATCGACTCCGTCTGTCAAAATTATGACTGCTTTGCGCCTGCTTTTTTCCTTGGAAAGTTTATCGAGAGCAAAGTTGATAGCTTCATATACCGGTGATTTACCATCACCATTTGCTACGGTGATCGAATTAAGGATCGCCGACCGGCTCGTCGTAAAATCATTGAGGAGGTTGATCTTCGGCTTTCGGTCGGAGCCTTTCTTTGTCGGTGCGTAAAACTCGACCACTGCAACTCTATCATTCGGTGAGAGTGCGTCAATAAAACGTGACGCTGACATTCTGATCGTTTGCCGAAAACTGATCGTCGACCCGCTCATGTCGAGAATTATTACGACACTAAAAGGAGCCGAACTCGGTTCAAAACGCGTGATCTCCTGCTTTACACCGTCCTCAAACAAATCGAAGCTGCTTTTATCCAGATTCGTGATCGGGCGTCCTTTTTGATCAACGACGCCTACATTCAGCCTGACAATTGACGAATCAACGCGGATAGGGTCATCGTCTTGTGCCATGACCGATAAGACCGTGATGAAAGAGAGTGTTAGGAATGAAATTACTTTTCGAAAGGCCATCATCAAATGTTAGCAATTTTGACGCGGAATAAAGAAGCCAGGTTGTATAGGGATAGAAACACCGTTGTTTTGTCACAAATAACTGATTTTTAACCATTGACGCGGCTACCACTTACAGGGTTTTTAGTTTATAATTTTCCTCAATCCATGAAAGGTGCGGTTTGGTCACCTGCTTTTCGTGTCGAATTATTCAGGGTCAACAATTTTGGATGGTGAAGGAGATGCTCTTTCGGCCAAGTTTTTGTGCAAATTGCGGAGAGAGAATAGATCGTTCCGAATGGGGAATTTTTACCAGCCGACGGTTTTGTCAGGTCTGCGAATCTGAATTCAAAGGTCAGGATCTGATACCACGTTTCATCGTTGGGGTGTGTTTATTGATCGGTGTTTTTGGCTTCGGCGGATATTTGAAGAGCGGGTCGGTTGCCTCTGAATCACAATTGATCAAGCAGCCTAAAAATTTTGTCGACCAACCGGCCGCGTCAGCGCAGATGGCACCAGCCGAGAAGACTGTCACTGCATCCGGCAATGCGAATTCTGCAATTCCTCCGGTATCGGAAAGCCCGGGCAAGGTTCCTCCGTTGAGAACAGACGCTCGGATGCAAGAGCCACAAAGGCTGGCGAAATTTCAGGATGAACCGGCTGAAGAAGTATATTATTGCGGTGCAAGTACGGCAAAGGGAACACCGTGCAAGCATCGCGTCAAAGGAAATGTCAGGTGTTTTCAGCATGTCGGCATGCCGTCACTGCTTCCACCTGGCAAATTGAGGATCAAATAATCTGGATGTCTGATCTTACGGGTCTTAAATTTTAATGAAACCACTTTCTCCAAATTCGATGATCCAAAACCGCTATCTGGTCGTTCAGATGATCGGAAAGGGCGGTATGGGCGAAGTTTATCTGGCAGTTGATCAGCGTCTTGGGAGCGCGGTTGCCCTAAAGAGGACTTTTTTTAACGACAACAACGCTCTTGGAAGTGCATTCGAGCGTGAAGCCAGGATCTTGGCACGGCTTCGCCATCCGGTTCTGCCGAAAGTGATCGATCATTTTTTGGAAAATGGAGATCAGTTCCTGGTAATGGAACACATTTCCGGCGATGATCTGGCGAAACGGCTGGAAAGTGCGACCGAACCATTTCCATTAAACTGGGTGATGTTTTGGGCGGATCAAATGCTTGACGCGTTGTCGTACCTACATTCTCACGAGCCGCCTATCGTCCACCGCGATATCAAACCTCAAAACCTGAAACTCACCGACGAAAATCATATTGTTCTACTCGATTTCGGCCTGTCAAAGGATTTTGATACCAGCGCTCCGAGTAATTCATTAAACTCGGCCAGTGTTGCCGGGTACTCGCCGCATTTTGCGTCGATGGAGCAGATCCGCGGAACCGGTACAGACGCCAGAAGTGACATTTATTCATTTTCGGCCACGCTTTATCAGCTTTTGACAAACATGGTTCCTGCTGATGCTTTGACGCGGGCTGATGCGCTACTGGGCGGGCAAAAGGATCCGATCGTTCCTCTCAATGAGATCAACTCTGCTATTTCACCAGCTATTTCACAGGTTATTTTGAAGGGAGCCGAATTGCGGCAAGATCAACGCTATTCATCTGCCGCGGAAATGCAAAAGGCTCTTCGCCGGGCTTTCAAACAAGGGAAGGATCATGATGTAGACGACCTGAAAACGCTTGAAATGACGGTAAATGCAGCGATCGCTCCAGCGGCTCCGCAAACTAACCCTTCGGAAATGGCCACGAAGGCACAGGCCCAGTTCGCACCGCCGCCTTCACCGCTCGAGGCGACCCTTAAAGATAGTGTTTCTTCATCGAAAGAGCCGCCGAAACAGGCAGACGTAAGGACGGAGGTATTGCCTCCGCCGAAAGAAAGTGACGGTGAGATCGCTACACGATTATCCTCACAAGGATCTGCGGCCGCTGCCGGCACAAATCCGATGCCGTTGCCTGCTGTGCAGGTAGATATTCCGAAGGCTGCTCCGCAAAAGAAATCATCAAAGACCGGTATTATTATTGGCGGGTTGATCGGCTTGCTTTTGCTTGCAGGTATTGGCGGCGGGGTTGGTTGGTTTTACTATTCAAGGAACACAGCCGCTGTACTGCCGAAGGCAACGCCAACGCCAGTTGTTGCTAGCCCTTCGCCTTCGCCAACGCCAGAAATGGCAGTTGAAACAGATCAGAATAGCAATTCAAATTCGAATACCACAGCAGTTGAGACCAATACGGATACGGATAATTCGGCGCAGAATTCGTCGACTACTTCTGTGCCCGGAACGGTCAAGCCTCAGCAGCAGCCGGGAACCAAAAATACGCCGGCTCGTGCCTCACAGCCTCCTGCCGTAAAAGCTACACCAAAGTCGAAACCCCGCGATGACAGGACGGTGATCTTGCAATAGAATTCAGGGAAATATGAAACGAAAAGGTCTTTTGTATTCATTTGTTAGGTGCTTGGCAGTGTTGGTGATCATTGCTGCGCCTTTGGCAGTTTCTGCCCAGTCAAAGAAGGATAAAGAGCGGGCAAAGAAGTTAGTTGAGCAGGCTGACAAAGCGTTTCAGCAGAAGAATTATCGTGAGGCGGCAGATGCATATGGCCAGGCGCTTGTGCTTCTCCCGAATAACCCGTTCATCCATTACCGAAAAGGGTACGCCCATTCTAATCTGAAGGAAAACGATAAGGCTATTAGTGAGTTTACGATCGCGTTGAGCCAGGGATTTAAGCCGCTTGAGATCTACCGGATCCGGGCCTTCATCTACTACGAAGAAAAGAAATACGATGCCGCGCTTGAAGACATTCGCAAAGGTCTCGTGCTTGCGCCTAATGACCTCTTGTTCCTAAAGGGCATGGGTGAAATAAACATGGACCGTAAGGCCTTTCCTGCTGCTCTCGATGCTTTTCAAAAGGCGGCGAAGGTAGCGCCGAATGACGCCGATGTCCATTACAATATGGCTCGGGTGTATTTCTCTCTCGGCGATGCAAAGGCGCAGGGCACGGAGGCTGATCTCGCTTTGTCAAAGGGAACCAGGTTTCCGGGCGAATCACATTATTTATTGGGTGACGCTCGTCAAAAGCAGGGAAATGCGACGGGGGCGATCGACGCATATCAAAAGGCGATCAACTCAAAGCCCGATATCTATCAGGCATACGTCAATCTTGCCGAGGTTTTTCGAAATGAAAATCGTTTTAATGAAGCGATAGCTATCTCGAAACAAGGGCTGCGCGCCTTCCCGAACGACGGCAATATCTACACGGCATTGAGCGAGTTTTACAGCCTTGCAGAGAAGCCGGAAGATGCGGTTCAGGCGGCAAAAGCAGGTATTACGCTGCTGCCTAATCGCTACCTTGCTTACACAAATCTGTGCCGCGCCGAAAACACTCTGAGGAACTACGGCGACGCCATAGCGGCCTGTAACAGCGCCCTCAGTCTGAAGCCTGACGATGGAGAGACCAATTATTATTTGGGCAATGCTTATGTAGGCCTTGGCCGGTCGGTCGAGGCAACCAACAGATACACTAAAGCCGTTAGCGGTCTGACCGCCTACACCACGAGCAACCCAAACCTTTCCGATGGATGGTATCTGCTCGGGAACGCATTGTTCGCCGACAAGCAGTATGACAAGTCGATCGAAGCCTATCTGAAGTGCCTTTCGCTGAGCCCTAAGTTCCTGAGAGCACGGGTTAATCTCGGCATCGTCTATACCCGGAAAAAGAACAAGGCTGCTGCTGTGGAGCAGTACAATTTAGTGCTTCCTGCCGACGCAACTCTCGCGGCAAGATTAAAGGCAGAGATAGACAAGATGTAGGCTGTTACCTGGTCACACCGTTTTTAATTATGTTTAATTCTGCGTTTTTCTGAGGCGTTGACATTGACGTTTTGGAACTTTAGAACTACGCGGACGCTTTCGGGGCGGTTTTCTAAACTGGCGGGGACGAAGGGTGCGTAGGATGGATCGGAATCGAGAGCTTTTTCGAGTTCGCTGACAGCGCGGCGGTCGCGGGAAGGTTCCACAACTTCGGCGATCTGGGCGAGGCCGTTGCCGAAGACGTCCGCCACCACCACAACTTCATCGTCCTTCATTCCGCCGCGAACGAGCGACTTGGTGAGAGCTATCAATGCACCCTGCGGGTTGATGCTCGGTGATTCGCCGCCGAAACCGAGACGTGTCCGAGCGTATTCGGAGGGCGAAATATCCGAACTGCTGCCGGCACCGAACGGATCGCTTTTTGCGAGCAATATCGAGTCACTGCCTTTCGCAGCAGGCACATTTCCGGGTTTTAGCATTCCCGAGAACATCATTGTCAAAAACGTCAGGCTGACCAACAGTGACGCGCAAACGCCGACACTGTAAGGCATAACGCTCATCGTCATCCATTCTCTGATGTCATTCGAAAATGGCAGGCTTGCTGTTTTCGAACGGCGGATATCAGAGCGGACACTTTGTTTGATGGAATTTCTTAGTTGGGCTGAGATGTCAGGCCGGCGCATTTGCTGCAAACAGTTTCTGATCTCACGAAACTCATCATACTGCTGACGGCAGAGCGGGCAAGACTCAAGGTGAGTCTCTACTTTGCTGTTTTCTGCGCCGTCCGCCGCATACAGAGCTAAATTTGGTTGTAGATCAGAGCAGTTCATTGCTTTAATGGTAAATTGATCGAATGGCTGACTGGCCCCGGCTGCAGCCTTTTTTAAGGGCGGCAACGTCCAGTCGTGACAAGGCGTTTCGGATCGGCCTAGGCCGGCCTTTTTTTCGTCGATGTTGCTGGTCGATTCAAATAACGCCGTATTTAACCGCTTTGTTTCCGCACTTCCAAACCCCAACTTCTCGTTCATTCTGACCTATCGTTTGGCACCGATTT
>CAZGSC010000184.1:0-6029 GCA_964528325.1 uncultured Chloracidobacterium sp.
GGCATCACATTCGACACCGGCGGCATTTCACTTAAACCGGGCGAAGGCATGGACGCGATGAAATACGACATGTCGGGCGGTGCAACCGTGATCGGAACGATGCGGGCGATCGCGCTGCTGAAACCGAGTGTTCCTGTCATTGGCATCGTCGCAGCTGTTGAAAACATGCCCGACGGAGCCGCCTCGCGTCCAAGTGATGTCGTCCACGCCATGAACGGCAAGAGCATCGAGATCTTGAACACTGACGCAGAAGGCCGCCTCATTCTAGCCGACGCAGTTGCTTATGCTGAAAAACAGGGTGCGACGCGCATTGTCGATATGGCGACTCTTACAGGAGCCGTTATCGTTGCTCTCGGCGACCTGAATACAGGCATCATGGGCAACGATCAGAAATTTGTTGACGAGATCATCGACTGCGGCAAAGATACCGGCGAAGGCTTTTGGCAATTACCGCTCAGCGCTGACTACAGCAAAATGATCAGATCGGACATTGCTGACATCAAAAACATTGGCCCGCGCGGTAAAGCAGGTACGATCATGGGAGCCGTCTTCATTCAGGAATTTGTAGACAAGGCAAAATGGGCCCACCTTGATATAGCGGGCACCGCTTGGTCCGATTCCGCTAAAGCTCACCAGGCAAAAGGGCCTACAGGCGTTGCGATCAGGACTCTTCTAAGGCTGGTTGAAAAGTCGCAGTAATTTATGAAAATTCACGAGTATCAGGGTAAGGCCATATTAAAAGAATTCGGCGTTCCGGTGCCGCGCGGCATCGTTGCCCGCACTGCCGAAGAAGCCGAAACTGCCGCAAAAGAACTCGGCACAGATGTTGTCGTCGTCAAGGCTCAGATCCACGCCGGCGGCCGCGGAAAAGGCGGCGGTGTAAAGCTCGCCAAATCGCCCGAAGAAGCAAAGCAGATCGCATCCGAAATGCTCGGCATGATGCTCATCACGCATCAGACTGGCCCCGAAGGCCGCGAGGTCAAAACGCTTCTTATCGAAGAAGGTCTTCCTATTGACAAGGAATTTTATCTTGGCATCACGCTCGACCGCGTAACCGGCCGCAACGTCTTTATGGCGTCGTCCGCAGGCGGCATGGACATCGAAAAGGTCGCCGAAGAAACGCCCGAATTGATCCTGAAAGAAACGATCGATCCGGCAGTTGGACTTCGCGGTTTCCAGGCGCGAAAGTTGGCGTTCGGACTCGGAATTCCAAACGAACTCATCAATCAAGCCGCGTCGTTCATGCTAAAACTCTACGATGCCTATGAGAAAACCGATGCGTCACTTGTCGAGATCAATCCGTTTTTGCTGACCAAAGACAATCGCCTGATAGCCCTCGACGCAAAGCTTAATTTCGACGACAACGCAATGTATCGGCACAAAGACTACGCCGACCTGCGCGACCTCAACGAAGAGGAGCCGCTTGAGATCGAGGCTTCGAAATTCGACCTCAACTACATCAAGCTCGACGGCAATATCGGCTGCATGGTAAACGGAGCTGGCCTCGCGATGGCTACGATGGACATTATCAAGCTAGCTGGCGGCGAACCCGCAAACTTTCTCGATGTCGGCGGCGGTGCCTCGCAGGAACGTGTTGAACAAGCATTCAAAATTCTTCTTGCTGACGAGAACGTAAAAGCCGTGCTGATAAACATCTTCGGCGGCATCGTCCGCTGCGATATGGTCGCCAACGGCGTCGTTGCAGCAGCAAAAAATCTCGGAGTTTCTATTCCGATTGTCGCTCGGCTAGAGGGCACCAACGTAGAAGAAGGCCGTAGAGTTCTTTCCGAATCTAACATCGGCATAATCCCGGCTACGACGATGAATGATGCAGCTGAAAAGGTTGTTGCGGCCGCTGCATAGCTTTGCCTCTTGGGCCCGTCGATTAGCAGCAGGATTAAATTTATTCACCTTCAAAATCAAAAAACATCATTCCATTTTCCGAGTTGTCGGAATAATCGGATTTCTTATCGTCCTGCATAGATCCTTGAACAACGAATAGTTTAACGATCGTTCGAGCATCGCTCCTCTGAAAGCGGTCGGTAAGGGTCGCCATTCGATTTAGGTCAGCCTTGCCCATCATCTGCATCTGCTTTATATACCTGAACAGTAGAACGCTATCCCCTGAATACCCCGAAACTTTTAGCACCAATTCCCCTTTCTTAAAATTTCGGTTGCGTTTGTTGTATTTGCTCAGTATCGCCGAGGCCTGAAGGTAATCGTTGATCTGGTCGACCACGGGCTCAAAAAGACGAAAACTGTCGTCAGGGTTTACGATCGCGTAGCCCTTGACGATCTCCATCAGATCGTTAAGCTCGTCTTCGTCCTCGGGATACTCACTCATTAGAGCTCGCGCGTCTCTCATCAATCCGGCTGCCGTTTCCTTATCGTTGTCACCACCCTTTTTATAGAACTCAATTGCCAACGCAACATATTTTTGGATCTGCGTTTTCTTTTTTGTCAGATTGGAGATCATCTTTTTGGCATCGTCGAGTTTTCCTTCTGCCGAAGCCCGTCCGATCTTTGCCGACTCATACCGTTCACGTGCCTGATCTCGTGTCTTTTCATCAGGTATCTGATCGATAAGACTCTTGGCACGCGCATCGTCATCGACCTGCGCGATCTTCATGACCAATGAACTGCCTGCCATTGTCCTCTCCATTTCATTATATTTTGGCCAGTTCGCAAGTATCTCTTCTGGTGTTGAATTCGGGTTCCAGATCTTTTCCTGCTGCTGCAGCCGGCTAAATTCCGGCGGCAAGCCTTTCATCACATCCGCCTGTTTCTGTTTAAGCACTGGCATTCGCTCAGGAATGAATTTCTCGAGGTCCTTCATGATCCTGATCATGCTCATACTCAGCTGAAGCGGCATCTGTCCCGTCTGTAAAAATGTGTTGGCAAGTTTATTGGCAATATCCTTGAGCTGCTGATCGGAAAAACTAAACTTACTCTTGTCCGGTGATTTTGGAGTGTTAGGATTTGTCGCGCTTTGCAGAAACTGTATGGCGGTCTGCAGGTCCTCGAGCTTTTTGCTGAGATCAGTATCGACGATCTTTGCGATAACGTCGTCCGCTAAAGACTGTGCCTTCTTCTTGTCCTTTTCGTAGAGCTTTTCGAGCAGCTGTTTTACGTTGAAGGAAACGCCCTTAGCGAGACTGTCCTTTATAAGCTTGATCGCCTTGTCCGGGTTCTGCTCTGCCGCAAGAACCGCAAAACGCTGTTCGAGGGCTATTTCCTGACGGACCTTGAACTGGTCGGGATTGAATTCAAAAAAGCCCTGCTCTTTTGCGGTCGGTTGGGATGCCTTGGCCATCGCCTCAACGAGCTTTGCGGACCGCGTCTGAACCATTATTTCAAGTGCAAGGTCCGCGTCGTGTTTCGCGACCAGCGGCAGTATCGCATTTCGCGGATCAGTGTTGAAATCTAGCATTCCCGCAAAAGGATCTTCTGTATCCTTTTTTTCCTTTTCTGCCTCGGTATTTGCGTTGATCATATCGCCCGCTGAATTGCGAAACATCTCTCGCGCACGCTTTTCGTCAAATTGCCAATAAAGATCACCTGCCATTGCAAACACCACCGCGCGGTTCTGGGCGAGCTTGAGTGTAGGTGCATCGGCCGCTACCTGGTCAAGCATTTCGATAACTCGTTTTTCGAGTTCCTTTTGTGCCGCGGTCTTTTCAGCCTGCGAAGGAGTAGGAGTTGATATCTGAGCAGCCAGCGTCCCAACAAACAAGGCTAAACACAATAAAAGCAATGGGATATGAGTTTTCATGAGCTAGTCTCCGGATCATTTAGGGGAATTTAGTCGACGCGTGGAAATATATATCCTGCTCCGGGTAGTGTCAAGCAAGAAGGTGTCAGTTACAAATGGCGGAGCGTAGTATGAACTAAACGGAACTGGCGGCCCGCTTACGCAGGCGATTCTGCTTACCAGCCCAGTCTGTCTCTTAGGGATGTGATGTGTGCGGTGTGGTGCTCGGAATGCCACGCGTATAACGCCAGTGCTCCGTCGAGCGTCCATTTACCTGTTTCCGGGTGAATGAACTCTTTTTGAAAATCGCTGTAAGACATTGAATCGAGCAGGCCGACCCAGCGTTCGTGGATGGCTTCGATCAGTTTGAGAGAAACTTCGACAGGCATTTTCGCATCGCCAAGCATCGCCCAGCGATCTTCCATATAAGGTTTGATCGTCGGCGGTTCGTCTTCGGTCAATGCAAGCTTAAATCGGATCAACGCATTGGCGTGACTGTCCGGAACGTGATGAACAACTTGCCGGATCGTCCAGCCTCCCGGCCGATACTCAGTGTCAAGCTGCGAATCGCTGAGGCCGTCAACGGCGTGTCTAAGACGCGATGGCAGATCGGCGATGGTCGCTATGCGAGCATCGCGGAGCTCTGGAGAAACTCCATAGTCAATATCAAATTCACCTATGGGGAAACGCGGGTCGGGTGCCATAACTTCAATTCCTGTAGTGATCACCGGATGGTCGGGGTATTCTACGAACACGCCAGTTACCGTCGGTGTAATTGGATAATTGAGATATTCTGACATAACTTCAGTCGAGCTACAAAACTCTTCGTGTAAGGACCGCTGTGAAGTAATGTTAAATATCTATTGACTACTTTTTTCTAGTTTTTTTTCTGTAATTTGTTCGAAATACGACATACCGAAATCGAAATTGGCTCATCCGCCAAAATAGTTTTCAAATCGTGTAAATTCTCGCAGGAATGCAAGCTTTACAGTTCCGGTCGGGCCGTTTCTCTGCTTGGCGAGAATCAGCTCGGCGAGGCCTTTGTTTTCGTCGGTCTCTTTGTAATAGTCTTCGCGGTAGATAAACGCAACGACATCGGCGTCCTGCTCGATACTTCCAGATTCGCGAAGGTCGGACATAAGAGGTTTTGGCGGATTGCGAGCCTCCGGCGCACGCGAAAGCTGCGACAATGCCAACACCGGCACGTCGAGTTCTTTAGCGATTCCCTTTAACTCACGTGAGATCTGTGAGACTTCCTGCTGGCGGTTCTCGCTTCGTCGTCCACTCCCGCTGCCCATTAATTGCAGATAATCTATAACGATCAAATCAAGCTGCTTTTGTTCCGCGGCAAGGCGGCGAGCTTTTGCGCGGATCTCTAAGGCTGAGATGCCCGGCGTGTCGTCGATGAATATTCTGGCTTCAGACAACGTACTGATCGCTCCTGCAAGCCGTTCCCATTCGTTCGACATAAGGTGGCCTGTTCGGAAACGATGCGCATTAATATGAGCCTCGCTCGACAGCATACGAGTCACCAACTGCTCCTTAGACATTTCGAGCGAGAACAACGCAACTACGGCTTTAGAATGCAGCGCAGCGTTTTGAGCGACAGTGAGACAGAGTGCAGTTTTGCCCATTGAGGGCCGTCCGGCGACGATAATTAGATCGGTCCGCTGCAACCCGGAGGTCATTTCGTCAACCTCGCGAAAGCCTGTCGAGAGTCCCGTAATTCCCGTGCCTTCGCCGGCGGCACGTTCCTTCACGCGAGCGAGAACGCGATCGGCCACCGGTGCGATCCGCGAAAATGTTTGCTTTGTTCGTGATTCGGCTATTTCGAAGATCTTTTGCTCGGCATTGTCCAGTATTACTTCGGCATCGTCCTCTTCGGCAAGTGCTTCGCCGGTGATCGCGTTACAGGTGCGGATAAGATTTCGGACGACCGATTTGTCGCGGACTACCTTGACGTATTCTTCTATCTTTGAGAAATGCGGCAGGCCGAATGTGAGATTCGTTATCGTTGTAATGCCGCCGATCGATTCGAATGAGCCTTCTTTTTTCAGCTCTTCGCCGATCATGATCGGATCGATCTGCTTTTGTTTCTCAAACAGTGCGATCATCGCCGCAAAAACGCGACGGTTGAGCGGCGAGTAAAAATCTTCCGGCTTCAGATGTTCAACTGCCTCAGCGATCACAGCGTTATCAAGCAGTATCGCCCCCAAAATGACGCGCTCGCTCTCTTCGCTCGAAGGCAGCGGTTTTTCGAGATATTGCTCTCGTCGAT
>CAZGSC010000185.1:0-6012 GCA_964528325.1 uncultured Chloracidobacterium sp.
CGACATCTGATGAATTTGAACGAAATGCGGCAGAAGGTACAACGATGTTAGGCGCGACAGCGAATGCTCTCCACGAATTACTAAACCCTGAAGAGGCAAAGGCGAAAGAAGTTCAAGTACAGATGAAAGAAGGACGGTATCAGAAGAAAAAGCGCGAAGGAAAGGCAAACGGCTCAGAACCGCTTGCGTGAGGAAAGATCCAATTATGACCAAATATATTTTCGTTACAGGCGGTGTGGTTTCAAGTCTCGGCAAAGGTTTGGCTGCAAGCTCGATCGGTTGTTTGCTTGAGGCTCGCGGGTTGAGTGTGCAGATGATGAAACTCGATCCGTATATCAACGTCGATCCGGGGACGATGTCACCGTTTCAGCATGGCGAGGTTTTCGTGACTGATGACGGGGCTGAAACCGATCTTGATCTGGGGCATTACGAAAGGTTCACGCATGCAAAGCTTTCGCAGGCGAATAACTGGACGACCGGACGCATTTATCTTTCTGTTATTGAAAAGGAACGCCGCGGCGATTATCTCGGTAAGACGATACAGGTAATTCCGCACATCACGGATGAGATAAAAGCGGCTGTTCGAAAAGTCACGGAAATGCATGAGCCGGATGTGCTGATCGTCGAGATCGGCGGCACGGTCGGCGATATCGAATCGCTGCCGTTTATGGAGGCGATCCGACAGATGGGCAATGAAGAGGGCCGCAACAACGCAATTTTTGTTCATGTGACGCTTGTTCCTTTCATCGCTGCGGCGGGTGAGTTAAAGACAAAGCCGACGCAGCACAGTGTCCGTGAACTGCGTCAGATAGGTATTGCTCCTGATATTTTGCTTTGCCGTTCAGACAGGCCGGTGCCTCTCGATCTGCGTAAAAAGATAGCGCTATTCTGTAACGTGCAGGAAGGCGCGGTCATATCCGCGCTTGATGTCGGCACGATATACGAAGTGCCGTTGGCATTTCACGAACAAGGACTGGATGATCTGATCGTAAACACTCTTCACCTCAACGAAGAGTTCCCAAATGCAGATCTCAAAGACTGGCGTGAGCTGGTCTCGACGATCAAAGATCCGTCGGAGGGATCGGTTCGTATAGCGATAGTCGGGAAATATGTCGAGCTCGAAGATTCGTACAAGTCTCTGCGAGAGGCACTCACACACGCTGGCGTCGCCAATAATCTGCGAGTGAACGTCAACTGGATCGAATCTGAAAATCTGATGAAGGACGACTACGAGAATGAGCTTCAGGATTTTGACGCTATTCTCGTGCCCGGCGGATTTGGCAAACGCGGCATTGCCGGAATGATCCGGGCGATAAGATATGCCCGGAAATCGGGGACGCCGTATTTTGGTATTTGTCTCGGAATGCAGACTGCGTGTATCGAGTTTGCTCGAGACGTTTGCAGCCTACGCGATGCAGATTCGACTGAGTTTAACGAGGAAACACCGTTTCCGGTCATCTTCAAACTCCGCGATCTCGTTGATGTTGACGAACTCGGCGGCACGATGCGTTTGGGCAATTGGCAATGCGCCTTAAAGGAAGACTCACTCGCCCAAAGTATCTACCACGGAGCCGAAGAGATCGGTGAGCGGCATCGGCACCGTTATGAATTTAACCCGGAATATCGCAGCGTGCTCGAAAAAGAAGGACTTGTTTTTAGTGGGGTTTCGCCAGATGGTAAATTCGTCGAAATGGTCGAATTACCGCGTGAAACTCATCCATATTTCATCGCGTGCCAATTTCATCCTGAATACAA
This sequence comes from uncultured Chloracidobacterium sp., assembly GCA_964528325.1. Lineage (GTDB taxonomy): Bacteria > Acidobacteriota > Blastocatellia > Pyrinomonadales > Pyrinomonadaceae > OLB17. The sequence continues at coordinate 1,756 of CAZGSC010000185.1, forward strand.
ATCTAAACCTCTCGCCGTTCATCCGCTGTTCGATTCGTTTGTGCAGGCAGCGTGGCAAAATCGTCTTCGTAGCGAGAATTTGGAACATGATGTGGTACGTGATACACCTGTCGAAATGCTAGATCGAGCGGAAATCAAAACTGAGGAATAAGGAACTGACGGTTTATTTAAACAGTATGGACAGGATAATTAGGATTTGTAATATGTCCTTATCCTGACTATCCTGTAAATCCTATTGAATACTTTTATTAATGAGTGAAGTTACTTCTTTTGACGTTGGCAATGTGACATTCGGCGATCGAGCCCTGTCGTTTATTCTCGGTCCGTGCGTGGTTGAATCTGGCCAACATGCGAAGTTTATGGCGCAGGAGATCAACGATATTTGCAAACATGTTGGTGTTGGGTTTGTTTATAAATCTTCGTTTGATAAGGCGAATCGCAGTTCGATCGAGAGTTTTCGCGGTGAAGGAATGGAATTTGGACTCGAAGTGCTTGCTCAGGTCAAGGAAGAGATAGGCATTCCTGTAATTACCGACATTCATGAACCTTGGCAGGTGGAAAAGACTGCTGAGGTTGCAGATATTTTGCAGATACCTGCTTTTCTTTGTCGTCAGACTGATCTTTTGGTCGCGGCCGCAAAGTCTGGAAAGGCGGTCAATGTAAAGAAAGGACAATTTCTCGCACCTTGGGACGCCAAGAACATTGTCGATAAATTGCAAGCCGCAGGATGTGAGAAAGTCTTGCTAACCGAACGCGGTGCGAGCTTTGGTTATAATAATTTAGTTGTCGATCTGCGATCATTTCCGATAATGCGTTCATTTGGCGTGCCGGTTGTTTTTGATGTAACACACTCGTTGCAATTGCCGGGCGGGCTTGGGAAAGCAACCGGCGGGCAAGCGGAATACATCGAAGATTTTGCTCGTGCAGGTGTCGCTTGCGGCGTGGACGCTGTTTTTATGGAGGTTCACGACAACCCGGCGAAAGCACCAAGCGATGGGCCGAATCAGCTGCCGCTGGTGCGATTGGAGAAGTTGCTCGGAAAGCTTAAACAGATCCACGAATTAGTTCAGGAAGACACAGCCGAAAAAACGCGAGTGACGCAACAATGAAAAAATTCTCTTTCGCTATCATTGTCACCCTTATTCTTACCTTTTATTCCTCATCCCATGGTCAGGACGTGACTAGGGCATTGCCCACCTGGCAGGTGCAAAAATACGATCTCGACGTGACGCTTCCTCAGGATGAAAAGTCTCGCAGCGTGGTGGTCAAAGCGATCCTTAGTTTGAAGAATGTATCGGCAAAACCAGCCTCGACGTTGACGTTGAGAATTTCCAATGCTGCGGATGTCACATCGGTCAAGATAAACAATTCAATAGCTGATTTTACAAAGAGCGAAGAAAAGATAAGTTCCTCGTTGAGCCTTCAGCGGATAGTAACAAGACTTTCATCGATCTCCGCGGACGGTGTGGTAAATGCGGCCGTCGAATATAAGATCACGGTTAAGGAAAACTCGACGTTGAATGCCGTATCGCCGGTCGAGGCGCATTTCCTGCCGCTATCTTATTGGTATCCGACACCGAACAGTTGGTTTTTTACGCAAGGCCCTGACACTGCACCGGTTCGAATGAAGGTCAATACCGCAAATGGCCAAGATGTGGTTTCCTCGGGCGATCAGATCGCGGGAGCTTTTGAACAGAAATTGAGCTGCCAACCTTTTTTTGTTTCTGGGAACTGGGACGTTTCCGAGCAAAATGGAGTTTCTGTTTTTATGCCAAAGGGAACAGGAGCCGAAGGCCAGAAGCGAGCGGCCGAATTGACGACATTGATGTCGGAAGCGAGGGCATTTGTCGCGAGTGTTCTTGGAAAGGCTCCGGAGGCACCGTTGAAAATAGTATCTTTACGGCGTGGAGCTGGTTTTAACAGCGGCGGAACAATGACCGTTGATGATGCGGTTTTCAGACGTTCGAAGGTCGATTCGCAGACCGCAATGAACATTGCCGAAGCGATGGCGAAATTGTGGATAGGGAATTCGACAACCGTAACCGGCGAGGGCTACGGGGCGATCAGCGAGGGACTGTCCCATTTTATTGCAACTCAATTTATCGAAAGCAAATTCGGCAAGGATGTTGCTGATGTTGAGCGGCTCAGACAGCGCACATCGTATGCTGCTGTTTCAAAGCGTGATGCCCCGTTGGGGAAGGCGTCTCCGCTCGATGATTTCTATTACCCGGAAGTCGCAAACAAGGGCGCGATGATCTGGCGGCTTTTGGACAAGCGTTTGGGAACGACAGAATTTTTTAGAACCATCCGCGAAAGTATGCGGGATGGAAACCTGGATCTTGCTGAACTTCGAGCTTCCTACTTTTCGCAAAAGGAACTGCTCGACTATCTTTTTGATCAAGTTACGGATATGAATTTGATCGTCGGCATTCCGCAAGTGAGCGGGACGGATGCACGGTCGGCGCTTCGAAATACCGGCACGATCGACGTTACAGTTGATGTCACAGCCACGACAGATAGCGGTCAAAAGCTAACTGCACCGACTACACTAAGGGCGACGAGTTTTGGCGAAGTTACTTTTAAGTCAACCAGCAGGATCATGCGGGTTGAGATAGATACAGACAAGTTATATCCGCAAACTGACTACTCCGACGATGTTAAGCCTATCGAATCAACAGACAGCGATCCGCTGCTTGCTGCAAAACGTTTGTTCGATAAACAGGATTTTGTAAATGCGGAAAACACTTCGCGAAAGTTGCTTCGTGATCTGCCCAGATGCGATGACCTGAGGATATTGCTTGCCCGGTCATTGCTTGTACAAAATAAGAATGCCGATGCCGAGAAGGAATTTCGCTCTGTTCTTGAAGAAAAACTGCCAACCGCGAGAAGCCTTGCTTGGGCGAATGTCGGCCTTGCCGAAGTAGCAAAGCGCACGAGTCAAAAGGACGCTGCGTTGAAATATGCCGAGGCTGCGATCATGGCGGATGCCGATTACGGGGCAAGTCTTGCTGCTCGTAACATTCGAAATGATCTCGGATCTGCGTCTGCCGTTGATCCCACGGTAAAAGCATTTTTCGGCGAATTTGATAAGGCGGCTGTGGCAAATAGAAAAGCAGGTATTGATGCTTTAGTTATGCCGGGTGAGGTTTCGAAATTTGCAGGCGGCGTTTCAGGTTCGACCGAACAATGGCAAACGCAGATTCGACAAATTGATCGCATCGACGCTAATACGGTTCTTGTCGAAGTCGGTATGACTGTCAAACTCTTGAACAAAAATACCGAAACCGGGACGGCTGTGTTTCGTCTCACAAGAACTTCGACTGGGTGGAAGCTCAGCGCAGTCGATATGTTCGAGGTAAGATAGATCATGGTATTTCACGACATCTCGCCAAATATTCTCAAACGTGCCAAAAAGATAAAGCTGCTTCTGGTTGATTGCGACGGCGTACTCACCGACGGACGCTTATATTTTGGTCCGAGTGGTGAGGAATTAAAGGTTTTTCATGTTCGTGACGGGCAAGGCCTGGTCGAATGGCACAAAGCCGGTTTCAGGTCGGGCGTCATTTCCGGCAGAAACTCGCCGATCGTTGAGATGCGTATGAAGCAACTTGGTGTCGAATTTATTTGGCAAGGCAGGAAGGAGAAGGTCTCGGCATTCCATGAAATAGTCGCAGCCGCGAATGTTGAAACGGAAGAAGTTGCTTTCATAGGCGATGATACGCCAGACGCAGAGGTGTTTCCACTGGTTGGACTCGCGGTAGCTGTTGGTGATGCTCACAACGCTGTAAAGTCGGCTGCTCATTATGTAACGCAGCCGGACGGCGGACGCGGTGCCGTTCGTGAAGTTATCGATATGATAATGACTGCTAAAGATTGACTGGCGCTATACGCGAAAATGGTGTTTAATATTCTCGACAAGCGGGTGTAACTCAATGGTAGAGTGTCAGCTTCCCAAGCTGAAAGTTGCGAGTTCGAGCCTCGTCACCCGCTCCATGTTTTTTTATCCTAACTGCAAATTCATAGGTAAGAAACGATATTTCATCCCCTTCAACTTGACAATCTTAGCTACATTGACGAATATTGAAAGTTGCCGATAAAGTAAGTTTTTGTGACGAACTAAAAAAAGTTTGAAATATTGCTTGCGGCGGTTGACATGCAGATTAGGTTCTGTATAATCAGTAGTTTCGCCTCTGGGGAAGTTATTAGGAGAGCGAAGTAAAAGAAGTTGATATTTGAAAACTGAATATGCGTGTCCAT
>CAZGSC010000186.1:0-5848 GCA_964528325.1 uncultured Chloracidobacterium sp.
GCACAACGCCTTCGCCGTCCACTGCCGTGTAATATCATCCTCGGTCGGCCCCAAACCGCCGGTCGTGATCACAATATCAGATCGCCGCATCGCATCGCGCACCGTTTCTTCCAAACGCTCGCCGTCATCGCCGACGATCGTTTTGAGTTTGACCTCGATACCGATGTCGTTGAGTTTTTCTGTCAGCCAAAGGCTGTTGGTATCGGTCTTGGTGGGCGTAAGAAGCTCTGAACCGATAGCAATAATTTCCGCAGACAACATAGACAAAAAGGCAGCCTGTCCTAATCTTTGTAGATCTCAACTACCGGCTTTCCGTCATTGCCGATATAAGCGCGGAACATTCCGACCGTGTTGAACGAAACTGCCATATTTCCGAACTTGTCCATAACGATCACGCCGCCGTCGCCGCCCAGTTTTTGGAGTTTTTGTTTAATGACAGCGTCTGCCGCGCCTTGGACTGTCAACGCACGATATTCCATCAACGCCGAAATGTCTCGCGCAACACCGAGACGAATAAAATACTCGCCCCAGCCTGTCGCCGAAACGGCACATGTGTCGTTATTCGCATAAGTTCCGGCACCGATTATCGGAGAATCTCCAACGCGGCCATACTTTTTGTTATCCATGCCGCCGGTCGATGTTCCTGCTGCGAGATTTCCTTCTCTATCAAGAGCAACTGCACCTACCGTTCCAAAGATCTTTTTCACCTTCTCGGAATAGCCGTCATCATTCCCACTGACCTTTTTAGGTTGTTGTTGCTCCTTTTCCCTTTGCTTAACCTTTTGGAAGTCATCCCATCTTTCCTGCGTCCAAAAGTACTTTTCATCGACCAGCTCGATCTTTTGTTCTTTTGCAAAGACTTCTGCTCCATCGCCGAACATAAAGACATGCGGCGATCTTTCCATCACTACACGAGCAAGCGTGATCGGATTTTTTACGTGATGCAATCCCGCAACACCGCCTGCCGCAAGCGTCTTGCCGTTCATTATCGAAGCATCAAGCTCATTCTTGCCGTCGGCAGTAAATACAGCTCCCTTGCCAGCATTAAACAGCGGCGAATCTTCCATCATCCTGATAGCGATCTCAACCGCGTCAAGACTCGACTTGCCGTCCTGCAGAGCCTTGTAGCCAGCGAGCAATGCTTCGGTCAGTTTGTCGCGATATTCCTTTTCCTTTTCCGGCGTCATCGAGCCTTTCTTCATACTGCCCGCGCCGCCGTGGATCATAAATCCGATACGTGGATTTTGCGGCGATTGCAGCTGCTTCATCTCAGTGAAACCGCCTTTTTGCCCGAGAGCCGTCAGAGGCATCCATAAGCAACCAGCCAGGAATACAACTATAATTTTTTTCATATTTTTCGTGCCCTTGATGAAATTCGTGGACTACAATTTCAAATGATCGCGCACCAACTTCATATCTTCCCACACCTCGCGTTTCTTATGCGGGTCGCGAAGCAGATAAGCCGGATGAAACGTCGGCATCACCTTGACGCCCAAATAGTCATGAAATTGCCCACGCAGTTTTCCGATCGGCACCTTTGTCTCAAGCAAATTCTGCGCCGCGGTCGCTCCAAGAACGACGATCACTTTTGGCCTCACAACGGCGATCTCACGTTTCAAAAAAGGCTTGCATGCAACAGTCTCGTCCGGCTCAGGCGCACGATTTTTCGGCGGGCGGCAGCGATTAATGTTGCCGATAAAGACGTCAGAACGCGGTATCCCCAACCCTTTTTCTATAATGTCCGTCAGTAACTGCCCTGCACGACCGACAAAAGGTTCGCCCTGCTCGTCCTCGTCCGCTCCGGGAGCCTCACCAACAAACATCAGATCGGCGTTGAAATTCCCTACGCTATTCACAACCTGCGAGCGCCCAAGCGTACTTAGCTTGCACCGCGTACAATCCGGCCCGATCTCAGCGCGGATCTGTTCGATGGTTTCGATCGGTTCCGGTAAGGCCGGTGTCGCATCAAACAGCGTTTCAGTCTTGTTTTCACTCTTCTGCATATGGATTGTGCCTTCCGCTGCACTCTCGTCCGGCCTTGTTCCACCGTCTGTTCCATTTGTTCCACTCTTGTGGAACGGAACAGCGGCACTACGCTTTGACAAAGACGGCAGCGAAGCCAATCGTGACTGTCCCGGCGAACGCGGCTCGACTGGCGTTTCCTTTTTGAAATTGATCTCCGGCACTGGGTTGACAGCTATTCTTGAAAGTTCAGCACTCTCCACTTTCAATTTTCCATTTTCCATTCCGAGCGGAGCGAGGTCAGCATCAAGCGTCTCAACGCCAAGCTCCTGCAAATACAAAACCCGCTCGCGCACGTCAGCGATCAATTCGTTTAGTTCAGATGTTTGCGTCATTGTTTTGCGCTTTTGGCTGCACGCTTTTTCCGCAATTTAACAACATGATCCAATATCTTGTCTGCCATTTCACGTTTCGACATCAAAGGCAGATCGTGTTTGCCGCCAAGATGAGTCAAAATGGTCGCGATATTGGTATCGGTATTAAATCCGGCTCCGTCTTTAGTAATATCGTTCGCTACAACCAGATCGAGCTGCTTTTTCTTCATCTTGGATCGTGCATATCCGACAACATCAGTCGTTTCCGCCGCGAAACCGACCACGAGCATGCCTTCGGGGCGGTTTTTCGAGACCTCCGACAAAATGTCCGGCGTTTTCTTTAACTCGAGGATCATAAAATCGCGGCCGTCTTTCTTGATCTTGCCCTCAGCCGCATGTGCCGGCATATAATCGGCAACCGCCGCCGCACCCACAAAGATCGTCGCGTTCGGCAATTCTCTTTTTACAGCGTCATGCATTTCTTCAGCCGAAACCGCGCGAATGACATTTACATTCTCCGGCGGTTCAACCGTCGTCACACCGGCAACTACAGTAACGATCGCACCTCTCGCTGCTGCTGCCTCGGCAACCGCAAAACCCATCTTGCCCGAAGAATGATTCGAGATAAATCTAACCGGATCGATCGCCTCGCGCGTCCCGCCAACTGTTATGAGAATTTTTTCCCCACTCATATCCGAGACAGGAGTCCGGAGACGAGAGACAGGAGATGTGGATTTGTCTCTCGTCTCCTGTCTCTTGTCTCTTGTCTCTAACACCGCCAAGGCCTGAGAGACGATATTCTCAACATCCTCAAGCTTACCTGTTCCGACCGTCTTACAAGCCAACTCCCCGGCAACAGGCTCGACAAAATGCACGCCGTCCTTTTTCAGTCGCGCGACGTTTCGCTTTGTCGCCGGCTGTTCCCACATCGTCGCATTCATCGCCGGAGCGACGAGAACAGGTGCGGTCGCGGCAAGATAGGTCGAAGAGAGAAAGTCGTCCGCGATGCCATTGGCAAATTTCGCAATCGTATTTGCCGTCGCCGGAACGACCAGCAGCAGGTCGATCTCTTGCGAAAAATTGATGTGCGCGATCGGATCGGGATTTTTTGGATCGTAATCGTCAACGATCACGTGCTTTTCGGTGAGAGCCCGAAACGTCAGCGGCTGAACGAATTCCGTCGCGTGCTTCGTCATCGCCACCGAAACCTCACAGCCCGACTTCTGCAAAAGGCGCATCACCTCGACAGCCTTATACACCGCAATGCCGCCCGTCACGCCGAGACCAATTCGATATTTAGCCATAAACAGATTTTACACTAAATATCATTATATCCGCGAAGCTGTTCTCAACTGAAAACTTCCTGGATTCGCCGCATCGTCTTACCAAACAAAAAATCGCCTATCCCAACCTTCTCGTGCGAAAGATCGTAACCGACCAATTCCACATAAGCACGTCCGGTGACATCAGTTTTACTCTTGAGGCCTTCGACCTCACAAACGCCCTCCCAATAGACGACCATCGTCGTGCCTCGCGTGTCTAGTTCCTGATCGTCGATGAGTGGTGTGAGGCGGAGTTCGATATCGAGGCTCGGAACGCGAATCTTCCATCCGGCGGGATATTCGGCATTGGAATTTGGACTGGTCCAGGTTGAAAGGACCTCGATCTCAAAATCGCTGCGTTTTAGATATGTGCCTGTGCCGTCGCGGGCAACAAAAGTGCCGGTCGATTCGCCGTCCATCTCGCCGGTCTTCGTGCGGAATTGATAAAGCATCAGCTCGGTCTCGTCGTCAAACTGAATACTGAACCAATCCCAGACGCCGTGTTCCCAACTTCCAAATTCGCGATCCATCCACGCGGAACCCGTAAATGTTTCAATCTTGCCCGACTCACTGATCTGCCCGCTCATATTCATCCGCGTGAACGAAAAATGGTTTGAGGCTCCGTCGCCTTTCTTTGCAATTCCGTTGCCGCCGTCGCCGTTCAGCACGAGCGGCTTGGCGGATTCGAGCACCGCGTCAAACACAAGCCCATCCTCGAGTGTCGCATGTAAAATGTGCTTGCCCGCCACCTCGCGCAGCGACCAGCCGCCGAGATTCACATCGCAAACCGACTCGCTAAACCGCACTGGCACATCAAGCGGCTTATCAAAACTCCGAATATGGTCATAACGAAACCGCTGCTTCGCAACATCCGAGATCGCAAAATGTGCAAAATACATCGGGTTCGCGAGCACTGTCATCGGTACAAAGCCAACGCGGTCGCGGTCCGTTCGCCGCTTAAAAAACACAAGCTCAAACCCGAACTCGCGCCCTTGCTCCGTTTTGCAATGCCCCGTGTAATACCACCATTCCGTCTGCACATCCGGCTTCGCAAAAAGGTCCTCCGGCAGCCTAACCTGCCCATCAGTCGGCGGGTCTTGCAAAGTCCTCCCCTTGTTCCCCAACAACTCAGCGATCCCCTCCAAAACCGACCCGGCAAAATTCTCTAAAGGTTGAAAAAGATGTTTGTACATAAGCTTGGGTTCGTCAGAAATTTCTTATTAGATGTGCCTTTATTTCAATGATATACTTGCACCGCCAAACTCGTGAGCATAAATCTATTAAAACTCTTTCTTTTTGTCGGATTACTTTTATGCGCTTGCTCTCCTACTGCGTTTGCCCAAACGGGTAACAAAAGCACTTCCTTTAAATCAGCATCTGAACTTGGGTTGGTTCTCACAGGTGAACGTAAAATTGGAACCAACTTGATTGAGCGTGCAGATGATGAAATTTATGTCTCTTATCGGGTTCGCATGACGTTCGAGAATAAAGGGCTAGAGCCCGTGATTATCATCAATCCGACCTTGGGTTTTGGCACAGGCTTAAAAGAAGCTCGTTTTTTCTATCGGGACAAAACTGGGAGTTCGGTAAAGGCATTTGAACTCAGCAAAACAAAACGAGAGAACTTCAAATCGATGGCTCAGTATTTCGCGGAACAAAAACCACCCGAGAATATGACTATCGTATTAGAACCTGGGGGGACGTTTCCGTTTGAGGATCAGTTTGTTGTCGAACTATCTCTTATCCAGGAAGATATGCCGAAGTACCGAAAAGACTTCATTGCATCATTAAAGAAGGATAAAGAGCGACGTGCGGAAGCTCTGGCTTATTATAAAAAATGGGGAATCGATTTTGAGGGCATCCAATTGACCTATGAATTTTCATTCTTGTCTGACGATTCCGATCCTGATTTGCTCGAAAATATGAGTCAGCGATGGCGCCGGTTCGGACGGCTTCCAGTCGGAACAAATGGAACTTACACCATAACTTCCGAAAAGATTAAATAGGTTTTTCCGGTTCCATGTCTCCAAAGATCATAAAGTCCGAAAATAAATACAAAGGCCGCATCTTCGATATCCGCCTCGACACGATCCGCGAAGGCGAAGTCGAATACACGCGTGAGATCGTGGTGCATCGCGGGAGTGCGGTGATCGTACCGGTTTTTGATGACGGGACTGTTGCTCTGGTGAG
>CAZGSC010000187.1:0-5841 GCA_964528325.1 uncultured Chloracidobacterium sp.
TCTGAAGAAATTACTCAAAGACAAAACAATCTCCGAGGACGACGAACGCGGCGGACTAGACGATGTGCAGAAACTCACAAATAATTACATCGCCAAGATCGACGAGCTTGCAAAGAATAAAGAACATGAAATAATGAGCGTTTAATTTTCATACAAAACTACGAAAGGCACAAAGGAGATTGACTCCTTTGTGCCTTTCGTATATTGGTTCCAACAAATCGCCTTGATTTGTTCAATTGCCCTTAGCTTCTTGTTCAGCTTTAAATTTTTCAAGCTGCCTTTTGAGATCGCCGCAGGTCTTCACGAGTTCCGCAGAACCATTATTGTTTTTGCTTTCCTCTATACTTCTTCTAACGGATTCTTTGATCTTATTTAGAAAGACTGCCTTCCCTGCTTTGACGATGTAGCCGTCGTTGGGATTATTTGCCTCAGCGGCGATCATATCCATAACTTCGTCACACTCAGGAATTCCTGTCGTTTCATCACCAACCACAGCATCCACACCCTTGTCAGCTAGCGACTTGTTCGAAACAGCGGGCGGAGGCGTTTTACTCTTATCCGAAACCGGGTTTAGCGAACTACACCCCAGCACAACCGTTAAAAGCACAATGCAGACAACAAAAAATGTAATTTTGTTTTTCATAATTTTTAGACGACAGAACTAGTTTTAGATTGTGACATGCAGCGGTTATTCTTTTTGCAAATTTGCAAATTTTTCGATCAGCTTCTTCTGGCCAAAGCCCGGAAAACTGACTGTCAGTTTCACATTGTCGCCCGAGCCTTCGCGGCGAAGGACTAAACCGCGGCCATATTTCACGTGTCGAACATTTGTTCCCGGGACAAGCATCGACGGATCTTGCCTTTGCGAAGGAGGTGTTGCGATCGCACGCAGTTTATCATAACCCGATGGAGGTTTTTCCACGGTCTTTTGGCCTTCATTTCCTGATTGCGAATCGCTGCTCTTTGACGGGCTTTCACTTTTCTTCTTAAAAAACTCCGCAATCGCCTCGCTGCTGTTATAGGTTTTTCCTGAATAAGTGCTTTTCGCCTTTGGTGCAGAGCTTTCGCCGCGCAAAGCGCTTATTGTCGCCTTTGCCGTCATCGCTGTCGAACTTCGGGCGTACGAAAGCCACGACGCACTTTGCGAAAGATCTTCGATCAATTCCAGCGGCATTTCGTTAAGGAATTGTGACGGTTCGGCGGCGATCTCTTCGCCATAAAATCTTCTCCGCATTGAGTGCGTCAAATAAAGGGTACTTTCCGCGCGCGTGATGGCGACATACGCCAAACGACGTTCTTCTTCAAGCTCCTTTGGATCACCGATCGACCGCGAATGCGGAAAGATCCCGTCCTCAAGGCCGACGAGAAAAACGAGTGGAAACTCAAGCCCTTTGGCCATGTGAACGGTCATTAATGTGACGCCTGCTTTCTCGTCGTACTTATCCGTATCCGAAGAAAGTGCTGCGTGATCGACGAAATCGCGCAGTCCGTTCTCTTCCTGTTTATCATAATCAACTGCAGCATTCACGAGTTCTTCAAGATTCTCGAGACGAGCTTCTGATTCATCAGAATTCTCAAGACGCAGAGTATTTGCGTAGCCTGTATCTTCAATAGCCGCAATAATTACATCGGAAACTGGCTTGCCGGATTCCGTGGTATCAGAAACTTTAGTGATCAGATCTTCTATGGTCTTACGAAACGAATTGAACGCCGAACGCGCACGCGGCGTAATACTCACGTCAGCCGGAAAATCCGGTTCGGTTATTGACGCAACAGCCATCCACAACGAGGACCCATTCGCCTTTGCAACCCGTTGAAGCCCATCAAGGCTCGTTTTCCCAATGCCGCGCGTCGGTGTATTTATCACACGCAGCAGAGCAACATCGTCAAACGGATTCATTGCAAGTTTGAGATAGGCAATGATGTCCTTGACCTCCGCACGTTCGTAAAACGAAAAGCCCCCTACTATGTTGTATTCAATGCGCAAACGCCTCAAAGACTCTTCAAAGAGCCGCGATTGAGCATTCGTCCGATAAAGCACCGCGATGCGATCATTCGCATTTCGCCGACGATGTTCCTCGATGCGCTGAGCAACAAATCGAGCCTCACCGTCACCGTCGTAAGCCTGATAATAATATATCCGATCGCCGCTTGCGTTTGCCGTCCATAGCTTCTTTTTCTTTTGATGAATATTGTTCGAAATGATCGCATCAGCCGCATCGAGGATCGTCTGTGTCGAACGATAATTTTGCTCGAGCAAGATGACTTTCGCATCGGGGAAATGCTGTTCAAAATCGAGAATATTCCGAATATCGGCCTGCCTGAAACCATAGATGCTCTGCGCGTCATCGCCCACAACACAAATGTTCTGCTGCTTCTCGGTCAGAAAACTGATCAGGGCAAATTGCAGAGCGTTCGTGTCCTGATATTCGTCAACGAGAATGTATTTATAGCGATCGTTGTACTTTTCTCTCGTTTCAACTGATTTACGCAGCAGCTTTACGGTCTTGATCAATAGATCGTCAAAATCGAGCGCATTCGCGGTGTGCAGCCGCTCGTCGTACATCCTGAATACTTTCGCGATCAAAGCCTTTCTTTCATCCGCCATCTCGACTCGCGAAGCGTACATCTCATAGTCTTCGCCGCGGTTTTTTGCAGAACTGATCGCACTGCGCACCATTCGCGGAGCTAACTGCTTTTCATCAAGGCCAAGGTCTTTTATGCACGCCTTTACGACCTTGTTCGAGTCGTCGGTGTCATATATCGTGAACGTTTTTTTATAGCCCTCATCAAGTTTGTCGATGTCCTGTCTCAAGATGCGGACACACAAACTGTGAAACGTCGAGATCAACGGAGCAGATTGCAGCCTTTGACCTTTCAAAAGCTCATCCACACGCGAACGCATTTCGCCGGCGGCTTTATTAGTAAACGTAACCGCAAGAATATTGTGAGGAGCAACTTCTTTTTCCGCAATAAGATACGCAATACGTACGGTAATAACACGCGTCTTTCCCGAACCGGCCCCCGCGAGAATAAGCAGAGGCCCTTCCGTTGTTTGTACAGCCTCAGCTTGTTGTGGATTAAGTGAAGAAAGCAATTCCATCGACTATTTTATCAGAGCCTGTATTTCCTTAAATTTCTCGTGCTTTGCATCACCCATCAATTCGAACAAAGCCATTTCTATTGAAGATTCGATCACGCCGCTGCGCTGCATTTTCGCGAGCCCTGCGAGCCGGTTGTATTCGAAACGCGAAGTCACACAATCGCTCAACACATGCACCTGAAAACCTCGCTCAAGCAGATCGTGCGCCGTCTGACTAACGCAAATGTGCGTTTCCAAACCACAGATCATTACTTGTTTGATGCCTCTATCGGTCAACCCTGCTATAAAAGCTGCTGCTCCGCAAGAGCTGAAAGTTGTCTTCTCAAAAATACTATTGACGTCGTCAAACAAATTTCTTATTTCGATCGCGGTATTTCCCAAGCCTTTTGGATATTGCTCTGTCACAAATACCGGCACACTAAGTATTTGACAACCACGAACCATTTTGGCGGCCCGCTCAGCGAGCTTGTCAAAATCCGCTGTGATCGGACGAAAGCCTTCCTGAATATCGATCACTATCAGGGCCGCATTTTGTTGCTGAAGTAAATTCGGATGAGACATTATTCAGACTGATCTTTCTTCGCCGTATCACTCGTTAAAGCCGCTTTGCGAGAAGCCTTTTCGGCCATTTCTTTCTTATACGTCTTGAAGAAAAAATAAACGGACACAATACAAACAATGAGGATCAGGATCATCATCGCTGCGATGAAATAAATTTCGGCTCGACCGGCTCCGGGCATATTCTTAGTCTAAGGTCTAGTGTCCAATGTCCAAAGTCAGCAAAGTACTTGGACACATTCAACTTTGGAATTGGGCTGTTCTTAACTTGGTGCGTGATCTGCCGGAAATGCCTTTTCGTGGTTACCAAGCAACCGGTTTCGATAGATTTCTGGTAAGAGGCGAACCTTTTTGTCTTTATCGGTCACTACATGAAGCGTTTCGCCCTCCGCGATCAGCGTGTCGTCAGAAACTCGATGGACCTCGTAAATGAACCTGAGGCTGCGGCTGCGAATTTCATCGACTTTTGTTCGAATCGTCAGAACATCTTCATAATATGCAGGCGATTTGTAGCGGCAGTAGGATTCGGCAACGACCATAAGGGATTCCTCTTCCTCCATTTCTTTGTAGGAAAAGCCTCTCGCACGGCACAATTCGCTTCTTCCGGCCTCAAACCAAATAAGGTAATTAGCATGATGAGCTATGCCCATCTGGTCTGTCTCTGCATACCGGACACGAACTTGGGTTTCATGCCAGTCGTCCATAAATGTATGGCTGGGAGACAGGGATTCGAACCCCGATAGGCAGATCCAGAGACTGCAGTCCTACCATTAGACGATCTCCCAGCGTATTTATAATTTACGTGTCTGCGGTCGTGTCTGTCAAACCGCTTTGCGAATCGTGACAGCAGAATGCCACAATAATAGTTTATGTCCGCGGACAAGGAAATACTCAATAACCGGCAGGCCTTTCACGAATACCATATTCTCGACAAATATGAGGCCGGCGCCGCGCTTCTCGGCACAGAGGTGAAAAGCATCATGGCAGGGCGAATACAGCTCAAAGAGTCGTACGTTTCTATATCTGAAAGCGAAGTATGGCTCCTCGGCTCACATATTTCTCACTATTCGCACGGCAACATCAATAATCACGACGTTCTTAGGCCGCGAAAGCTGCTGCTTCATCGCCGCGAGATCGAAAAACTCGAAAAAGAAACCACTCAAAAGGGCATGACGCTTGTTGTAACGCGGATATATTGGAAAAACGGGCGGATAAAATTCGAGGTCGGCGTCGCAAAGGGCAAGAAATTGTATGACAAACGCGAGACCGAGATGAAGAAAACGATTGAAAAAGAAACTCAGGCTCAGTTGAAAGAGAGCCTTAGATAAGTTATAGATATTAAAGCGTTTTGTTTAAAAACATAATTAATTTTTAGAGGTGTTGATGAAATTTCAGGGGATCACAGGAAATTTTACAGAAGCTAATGTCGAAGCATTGGCTGTGGCGGTTTTTAAGGGCGAAAGTGCGTCGAGCGGCGTTCTCAAAGACCTCGACAAATTGACAGGCGGCCTGATCGCTTCGGTTATGAAAGCTGAGGAATTCAAAGGCGACGCCGGCCAGACCGCGCTGCTGCGTTTTGCCGCAAAAGGCAAAGTTAAGGCCAGCCGCTTGCTGCTGGTTGGCGTTGGCGATAAAAAAGAATACAGAGGCTCTTCGGTTGCTGCTGCTTCGGGTACCGCAACCCGCTATTTACGCAAAAGAAACGTCAAAAGCTTCGCTTTTCTTCCCCGCTTCAGCGGAGCTGTCGAAGCCTCTCAAAACGCCGTGCAGGCTTTTATAACGAGTCAGTTTGAGCTTGATAAGTACAAAACAAAAGATAAGCAGAACAAAGCCGTCGCGAGTTTGATCGTGTGCGTTGACGGGGCTAAGCCCGCCGACCTGAAAACGGGTATTTCCCGCGGCCAGGCGATCGGCGAATCGATGAATTTTACGCGCGACCTCGCCAACGAGCCGCCGAACATTCTTCATCCGACCGAAATGGCCGCACGAGCCGCTGCGATGGCAAAACAGGTCGGTCTCAAATGCGAGGTTCTCGACGAAGCAAAAATGACCAAAATGGGCATGGGCTCGCTGATGAGTGTTTCGATCGGCTCGGCACAACCGGCCAAAATGATCGTCCTGAAATACACGCCGGCAAAAAGCACCGCGAAGAAGGGCGAGCTTCTTGCGTTGGTTGGTAA
>CAZGSC010000188.1:0-5733 GCA_964528325.1 uncultured Chloracidobacterium sp.
GGACACGGATTAACACAGATAGTTTGAAATTAGGTTTCTTCAATCTGTGTCCATCTGTGTTTATCTGTGGTTAATCAACTTTGAATTTACACATCCTTACGTTATGAAACAACCGGCAGTATTTGTTGACCGTGACGGCACGCTGATCGAGGAGGTCAATTACCTTTCTCGTGTTGAAGACCTGCGTCTTTTTCCTTTTACTGCGAATGCTGTACGACTGCTCAAGGACAGCGGCTTTCTCGTTATCGTCGTCACAAATCAGTCCGGCATTGGCCGAGGCATCTATACAGAAGTCGAGATGCATGCCATTCACGAAGCGATCCAGTCCGAACTTTCGGGAGCTATCGACGCCTTCTACTTCTGCCCACATCTGCCAGATGCTGGCTGCATCTGCCGCAAGCCACGTACAGGAATGATCGAATCCGCAGTGGCCGATTTTGATATTGATCTGAGTAATTCCTGGATGGTCGGAGATAAGAAGAGCGATGTTGAAACGGGCTTATTGGCTGACATTCAAAATGCTTTAGTATTAACAGGTTACGGAGCTCAACATCATCTGCTACTTGAGCATAAACCAGACATTTTGGCTCCCGATCTAGTGAGAGCGGCGGCGAGCATCGTTAATCGAGGCTAAACTCAAATTCGCCCAAAATCATCTTCAAGTCTTTCGATATCGTCCTCGCCAAAATAATCTCCGGTTTGGGTTTCGATCAGAACGAGAGTTTCGGAAGCATCGGGATTTTCAATTCGGTGGGCGTCGCCGCAAAGGACATCGAGTGATTCGCCGCTTTTTACTAGAATTTCCTTACCGTTTAGTGTTACTTTAGCTATACCGCGTACAACATACCAATGTTCTGCGCGGCGCGTGTGTCGTTGGTAACTGAGACGTTTCAGCGGCAAAACCTCGAGCCTCTTTACTTTATAATCATCTGCCTCGTCGATCACGGTGAAACTGCCCCAAGGGCGTTTATCGTGTTTGGGCGAATTGTTTTGATCTTCAAATTTATCCATCTCGGCAAGTATGTTCAGTTTAGACGAAAAGGCCGATTCTGCCAATATAAAACAAATGCAGAGAATACAGACGCTCATCATAGGGCGCCTGATGGCGATCTTTCTGCTGCTTGTAACCAGTTGGTTCTGGTATAGCGGAACTTTCAAACTCTCATTCGAAAATTTTCCGCAAGGCATTTTTCTCGTCTTTTTGATCTCTGTCGGCCTGACGATCATATATTTTTTCCTGCTTCGTCTAAGCAAAGACCTCAGATGGCAGATCCGCACACAATTCGTTCTCGATGCCCTTTTGATAACGTGGCTCGTGTGGCGAACCGGCGATCTAACTTCTCCATACATCACGCTGTATATCGTTCTCATCAGCGTCGCAAGTTTTTTCCTCAGACCGCTCTCGACGCTTTTGATGGCGAAGTTCTGCTCGTTATTGTTCATATGCCTGGCGGTTCTGACGAGCAATGCTCTGATCGAATCTTTCGGCACGGCGCAGGCGGCCGGAAAAGCCGTCCAGATCGTCAGTTTTCATATTGTTGCGTTTCTGGTCGTTGGCCTTCTGGCATCGAGGCTTTCCGATCGTCGAACATCGGGCGAGGAACTCGCGGAAACTGCAAAAACTCTCGCCAACCTGCGTGTTCTTCACGAACGCATTGTTGAATCGATCCGCTCCGGTCTCATTACGACCGATCTGGAAGGAAATATCTATACATTCAACGCGGCGGCGACAGAAATAACTGGGTACCGATTGGACGAGATGCAGGGCAAATCGATAAATTCCCTTTTCGGTGATATTCGTGAATCCATCGATCTTTCGCTTGCGGCCGCCGGCGAAGGCGAGCAGCTGCCGCGTTTCGAGACCGATCTGTTAACGCCGGAAGGTTTCGCGGTGCGGATCGGTTACAGTGTGTCTCTGCTTTTCTCGGAGCTGCATGAAGCCTCCGGACTGATCATTACATTTCAGGACCTTACTGAAATTCGCTCAATGGAAGAGAGCGTTCGCCGTAAGGACCGCCTCGCAGCGGTCGGGCGTGTAGCTGCAGGATTGGCTCATGAGATACGCAATCCGCTCGGAGCAATGCGAGGAGCGATCCAGGTTCTTGAATCAAAGATACCAACAGGTTCAGTTGAAACCGGCCTGATGGATATCATCCTTAAGGAATCTGATCGGCTGAACACTATAATTACTAATTTTCTCGGCTATGCGCGGCCGATGGCGGCAACGTTTTCCGACACAAACGTGGGCGAAGCAATCAATGATACGATCACGCTCTTGAAACACAGCCCGGATGTAAGAGAGCATCACAAATTAAAGCTGAATATCGAAGAGACACCGGTTATCGTATCGGCAGATATTACACAGCTGAAGCAAATTTTCTGGAATCTGGCACGAAACGCACTTCAGGCGATGCCTGATGGAGGCGAACTTGCGGTCGGCGTTGACACGGTACCGAATAATCGTATTCGCATAACTTTTGAGGACACAGGCATAGGAATGACACCCGATCAGGTCGAACAGCTTTTTGAACCATTTTCCAATTCGACGACCGGCGGCACCGGACTTGGGCTTTCGATCGTTTATCAAATAGTAAAAGATCACAACGGTGCGATAAACGTTAGGAGCCGTCAGGGAGAAGGAACCGTTATAACCGTTGACCTGCCAAAGGAAAATCGACGGAAAATATCTGATCCACATGATGACAATGACCTCGACTCGAGGCCCTCGAAACTAAAAGAATTCTTGAATGTGACGGACAAAGGCGCGGATATTTCTTCTTGAATTACGTAATTGAAATCTGTGACAATAGATATTGTTGAGTTATTCACTATAACTCTGCGTCCAGTCCTTTTTTCGAGCAGACCAAAATTCCATGCCAAACATATTGATCGTTGACGATGAGCAAAGTTACCGCCAGCTCTTGAGCCTTGTGTTCGAAACGGATGGCAACAACATTCGAACGGCGATGAACGGCCGACAGGCTCTGGAACTTTTGCAGGCTGAGCCGGCTGACATCATCATTTCGGACGTAAAAATGCCGGACATGGACGGCATCGAGATGCTTCGGGCTGTTCGCGAGACTTTGCCGGATATTGGGGTCGTTCTAATGACCGCTTTTGCATCGGTCGAAACTGCTCGCGAAGCATTTAAGCTCGGCGCCGATGATTTTATTACAAAGCCGTTCGATGTCGAAGAATTAAAGCTGATCGTAAGGAAGACGCTCGAAAAGCAGGCATTGATCGATGAAAACCGAGCTTTCAAACGTGCTCAGCGGGAACGCGGAAGCATAAAGAACATTGTCGGAGCATCGGCGGTAATGAATGCGATCTTTCAAATGATCGAAACCGTGGCTGAGGTTCAGTCAACCGTTCTGGTAACCGGCGAAAGTGGTACCGGAAAGGAATTAGTGGCGAGAGCCATTCATGATATGAGCCCTCGAGCCGAAAAGCCCTTTATTTCGATCAACTGCGGTGCATTCACCGAAACGCTTCTTGAATCCGAGTTGTTTGGCTATATGAAAGGAGCGTTTACCGGTGCAAATACGAATCGAAAAGGTCTATTTGAAGCCGCACACGGCGGAACGATCTTCCTCGACGAGATCGGTGAAATGTCGCCCGCGATGCAGGTCAAGCTTCTTCGCGTCCTCCAGGAAAGACGCGTAAGGCCCGTTGGAGCTCATGACGAACTGCCGATCGATGCCCGCGTCATCGCGGCAACCAACCGCGATCTCAAGCAGATGAGCGAAGACGGCACGTTTCGCGAAGACCTCTTTTATCGTGTCTCCGTGATCCCGATACCTTTACCGCCTCTGCGGGAACGAACCGAGGACATTGGCGACTTGATCGCTCACTTTGTCAAGAAATTCTGCGATCAAGCCGGCAAGACATTGACGATCTCGCCAAAGGCGGTCCACATTCTTGAAAATTACGCCTGGCACGGGAATGTCCGCGAGCTCGAACACACTATCGAACGCGCGGTTGCTCTCGAACGCTCCGGCGAGATCCAGCCCGAACAGCTTCCCGATCATATAACTAACTATAACCCGCAGCGGATCAGTGCAGAGTTTGACCTGCCGGAAACGGGCATCGATCTCGTTAGCCATCTCGATAACCTCGAAAAGACCTACGTGGTCGAAGCCCTCAGGAAAACAGCAGGAAATCAAACAAAAGCTGCTGAACTGCTTCATATGCAGGTTCGTTCACTCAGGCACCTTCTCGACAAACACAGCATCCGCAGCCTGTCAGCTCAAATGCGAAGCTCGGACTGAAAAGTCTGAAGTCTGAAAGTCTGAAGTCTTAGGTTGGAGAGAGTCTCTGGCGCAGTGCGAACAGCATGCGGCAGACTTCTTCCAAGGCACTGTAGATATCGTTGAAGGTTTCCTGAGAAATATGATCAAGATCGAACGCTAGATAGAGGTGTGATTGGGCCTCATAGGCAGATCCATGTGCAATATTTAGAAAATTCGCAAACTCCTTATCGGACTTCCGGCCAAATCCTTCCGCAATATTCGCCATTATAGAAATACTTGCCCTTCTAATCTGTCCACGAAGGTCAAAGTCTTTTGAAAACTCTCCTTTTATGGTTTCCTGATAGATGAGCCTCGTTGACTGCCTAGCTTTTTGCCAAGCTAATATATCCTCAAACTTTCTAAACGCCGCCATTGTATATCCTCCTTATTAGCTCGAACTGATATGTCGGTCTCAAATATTATCAAAATCGGACCATTTGCCTCAAAAAACAGGAAATAACGCTCTGCTCAACACTCAAACCTCCCAAATCCCAACCGATTTAATGGCTCAAGACACAAGACTCCCGACTCCAGACTGATTTAGTGCCATTTATTGTCATACTCCTTTGCCAAAAAGTGTTATTAAACCCGGTCAAAACCCTAAACAACCCCGCATCAACAGATTCTCAACAAAACCCTAAACCTTGCATACTCAGGACTTAAGACTTCTTCCGACTCCAGACTCGCCTCGTGGCACGGCTATTGATAACAAACAAGCGGCCTGGGAAAGGTACATATTTCAAAAACTTTAGGAGATTGTGAATTAGACATGAAAAATCAGAAAGGTTTCTCGCTTATCGAACTTTTAATCGTTGTTGTGATCATCGGCATTATCGCCGCTATCGCTATCCCGAACTTG
This sequence comes from uncultured Chloracidobacterium sp., assembly GCA_964528325.1. GTDB lineage: Bacteria > Acidobacteriota > Blastocatellia > Pyrinomonadales > Pyrinomonadaceae > OLB17. Next base: position 5,149 of record CAZGSC010000188.1, read on the forward strand.
CTTGCTGCACGTCGTTCAGCTAACGAAGGTTCAGCTATTTCGGCTCTTCGCACACTGCATGGTGCTCAGATGACCTATGCTTCGACATATGGCAATGGTAACTATGCCGGAACAGCTGCTGCTGTCGGTGATGCTGTTGCTCTTCAGCAGCTCGGAACCCCGGGCTTGGTTGATGGCGTCCTTGCCGGTAACGGAACGACCTCTACGAAGGCTGGCTACAACTTTGTTGGTGCACGCACGGCTTCGTCATCCACGGTTCCTGCAACCTTCTTCTTCTCGGCTAACCCGTCGACATCATCCGGCATCACCCAGACAGGTGCTCGCAAGTTTGGTATCGCGACGGAAGGCGTCATCATGGCGGATTCAACGGCAGCTACTCTTGGAACGGCTTATACCCCGACCACGATCGCTTCCGGCACACCGCTTAACAACTAATCAGACCAACATCTGATCTTAAATAAAGTGTGGGAAGCCGGATAGCCGGTTTCCCACTTTTGCGGTTCACGAAAATTTTTTTCAAAACGACTTTTGGGTGCCGCCAACCAAAACAACAATCAACTAAAATAAAAAAAGGTGATCGTAAAA
>CAZGSC010000189.1:0-5725 GCA_964528325.1 uncultured Chloracidobacterium sp.
TTTGTCTTCCTTTGCGTCTTTGCCACTTTGCAAATTTGCGTTTGATCTTTACCCTTCCGCCGGCTCGACCTTTTCCATTCGGACCTGCTTGATACGACGTTTATCGACCTTTTCGACCTTGAACACGTGGCCGTTGAACAGCACGGTTTCACCTTCTTCCAATATCTGTCCCGCCTCAGACATCAGAAAACCCGCGACCGTCGTATAGCCCTCGGAAACTGGCAAATTCATCTCGAGCCTCTTATTAAGGTCGCGAACTGCAAGACTGCCATCGAGAACGTAGCTGCCGTCCGGCTGTTCATCTATTTGCTCATTGACCTCTTCGTCGTGCTCGTCGGAAATATCGCCGACAATCTCTTCGAGCAGGTCTTCCAGCGTTATTATTCCCTCAACCCCGCCATGTTCGTCGACGACAAAGCCAAAATGGAATTTCTCTCTCTGCATTTGCCGCAAAACATCTTCGAGATGTGCAGTATCGACCACATAATTAGGTTTATGCAAGATTGTCGCTAGTTTGAATGATTTTGGCTTTAGCATATAGCCGACCAGGTCTTTGCTGTGAATAAAACCGGCGATCTCGTCCAGCGAACCGCGAAAGACCGGGAGCCGCGAATAGCCGCTGGTCGCAAAGGCCCCTGAGATCTCGTCGAGCGTACTGCTTTCCGGAACAGCAATGATAGCCGTTCGGGGAATCATTGCCTCTTTCACCGTCGTCTCGGAAAATTCAAATACCTTGTCGATGAGGTTTCGCTCTTCGAGATTTATCTCGCCGCTTTCCTGTGACAGCATGACAAGCTGTCGAATTTCGTCTTCGGTGTAAACTGATGCATGATCAAGCGAAGACGTGAGGCCAATGATCCTCCCAACAAGGCTGCCCGCGTAATTGAGAACCCAGAGTATTGGCGAGAAAGCTTTTGCAAATAATTCCAAAGGACGTGCGGCAAACAAAGCAAATTTCTCGGCACGTTCGAGAGCGAACATTTTTGGCACCAGCTCGCCCAAAACCACGTGCAGAAAAGTAATCGTCGAAAATGCAATGAATATCGCAACGCCATGAGCAAAATACGCAGCTGAGCCTTCACTCGCGATCGATTCTGCAAAGGGCAACAAGATGTGTGCAATTGCGGGTTCACCGCGCCAACCCAAAGCAAGCGAAGCCAGTGTAACGCCGAGCTGAACTGCTGATATGAACCGCGTCGGGTTATCCAGCAGCCGAAGTACTGCCGCTGCCCCGCCTGAGGTACCTTCATCTGCGATCTTTTGAATACGGGTTCGCCTCACTGAAACCAAGGCAAACTCCGACGCCACGAAGAACGCATTCAACGCAACGATCACGAAAATGATGAGAATATCTACAACTGCCTCGCTGACCGAGATCGAGGCGACAGATTCCGAGTTTTGCAGAAAAAGCAGGAAACTACTGGCAGGGTCGTCCATTGTTTAAGCCGGTATAACTTTTGCGACCGTTTTAATTCAGGCCGTCGCTGCCCGATTCAATGACTTAGATCACACATAAACGCGTGATAATTTTTGAATTATATCATAAGAGGCAAGATCTTTGATCCTCACTTTCTGGAGAAAATTGCCAGTTGGAATGCTTCAGTAACACCTTCCCCACAAATGAGCCGGTTTTCGACTTTGCTACTCGCCCAATTTGGGTACCGCGCCCTTTTCCGAGGAATCAAGCATTTCCTGGATGAGCATCCGGCACGATCCGCAGCCGCCGCCGGCATTGCAGCTGGTGGTCACCTCGTCAACTGTCTCTAGTAAATCCGTCGTGATCAAGTTTTCAATAGTTTCTTCTGAAACACCAAAACAAGTACAGATCAGAGCCTTTTCACCATGAAATTCTTCGATCTGGCGAGCTCTGTGGTCGGCAAATGCCGCACGTAACGCTGCGACACACCCTGTGACACACTCTCGGCGGTTTGGCGGCAGTTCGCCAAGACGATCGTACACATTATCGTTCAGTTCGGCTTCGTCAAGTCCGTGAAGATCTGTCAGATCTTTTTTTGTAACATGTTCGGCAAGGATATCAGCAGCTGCGACCATAAAACCGCAGCCATTTGACGAAAAGGAGGCATCGGTAACCGTATGAGATGTTGTGTCGATCGACAACGAAAACCGGACAAACGAACCGCAGCTAAAATTGGCGGCAGTTGCGGCCGCATTGGCGTCGATCACTGATTGCTTATGTTGCAGCCGGACAATGCGTTGGCTAATTTTCTTAGGATAAACCACGCCTTTGATGGTAAACATTTCAACTAATAAATGCACAAGAAGCGCGTAAACATGGCAATAGCGAAACGTTGAGTGTATCGCCCTTAGTGACGTGCGGGCTTGTGCAAGATCGACTAACAATTTACGATTAATTTGCTATGCGACGGATCTTTCTTTGCCTTATTGCTCTTCCTTTCTTGCTTTCTTGGGATTGCCGGCCCGCGGCTCCGCCTGTGTCGGTCTCAAACCAACCGGTAACGGCTGGGGATCGGCAGCCGATGAAACCGATCTCTGAAATGAGTTGGACCGACTCAGATCAGCGTGTTCAGAAACTATCCGATCTAAGCGGAAAGGCTGTGATACTTGATTTTTGGGCAACCTATTGTCCGCCGTGCCGCGAAGAAATTCCACATCTTAACTCGCTATTAGTTAAGTACGGTGCTGACAATCTGCATATTGTCGGTCTGAACGTAGGCGGAGCAGAAGACCTTCCAAGGATTCCAGAGTTTGTCAAAAATACAAAGATCGATTACCCGATCGCATTTCCAGAGGACGAACTCACGCGGTTTATCTTTACAACTCGCGACGACATTCCCCAAACCGCAGTTTTTGACCGCAAAGGAAAAATGGTAGCCAAGATCGTCGGATTCAGCCCGGCTATACAAAAGGAATTGGACGCCGCGGTTGAACAAGCCTTGAGGATGGAATGATCTATGAGAGATATTCCTGTCGGCAATGGCAATCTGCTCGTCAATTTCGACGATAAGTATCAAATTCGCGACATTTATTTTCCGCATGTCGGACAAGAAAACCACACCGAAGGTTTTCCGTTTCGTTTTGGTGTGTGGGTGGATGGTGAGTTTTCATGGGTCTTTTCCGATGATTGGGATCGCTCGCTCGGATATCTGCATGAAACTTTGGTCACAGACGTTATTCTCAAAAACAAAAAATTAGGAATCACGATAACCTGCAACGATACGGTCGCGAGTCATGACAACATATTTTTGCGACGAGTTCAGGTAACAGATCTGACTTCCGCGAAAAGAGATGTTCGCATATTTTTGCACCATGATTTTCGTCTCTACGAAAATAATGTCGGCGATACCGCATTTTATGATCCGGAAAATCTGGCTCTTATCCACTACAAGAAGCATCGATACTTTCTGATAAATACCGAGCCGCATTTTGATACATTCGCCACAGGACGTAAGGCCTTTCGCGATCAGGAAGGCACTTGGCGCGATGCCGAAGATGGTGAACTGCATGGCGGAGCGATCACCGAAGGCTCGGTTGATTCGACGGTTGGCGTTCATCTTACGCTCGCTGCCGGTGAAACTCGGGAGTTTTACTATTGGATCGCGGCCGGCACGACTCATGCAGAAGTTGCCAAACTTAATCGCCTTGTTCATTCACGACGCCCACTGGATTTTCTCGCTTACACTGAAAACTACTGGCGTGCCTGGGTAAATAAGAATGATATGGATTTCGGCGAACTCCCGGAGGGCGTCGTCGATCTTTATAAACATTCACTTCTCATCATCGGCACGCAGATCGACGACGGCGGAGCGATACTTGCGGCAAATGATTGGGATGTGACGGAACGGGCGACCGATCATTACAGTTATCTTTGGACACGTGACGGTGCTTTTGTGGCAAGTGCTCTGGACGCTGCCGGCTATTCAGAAATGACACGCACATTTTTTGATTTCTGCAATAGGATTCCTCATCCGAAAGGCTATTTTATGCAGAAATACAATCCTGATGGCACGGTTGCTTCGGGTTGGCATGCCTCGTGGGACATTCATGGAAAGCGACAGCTTGTGCCGATCCAAGAAGACGAAACGGCGCTTGTCATCTGGGCTCTTTGGCAGCATTACGAACGATACCGCGATATCGATTTTGCTCACAGGCTTTATGTCGACCTTGTCACAGATTGCGCACGGTTTATGGTCGAATATCGCGACCCTGAAACCAAGCTGCCGCAGCCGAGCTGGAATCTGTGGGAAGATCGCCGGGGAATTCATACTTTTACGTGTTCAACAGTTGTGGCGGGTTTGCGAGCGGCCGCACATTTTGCTGACCTGTTCGGCGAAAATGATCGGGCCGTGACGTACAGATCAGCCGCAGATGAGGTCGTTGAAGCTATGCGTGAACACCTTTACAGCGCTCAGCTTGGTCGGTTTTTGCGCTCGATGCAAGTTAATGGAGACCATTCACTGACGCCGGACTCAACGATCGACGCTTCTCTTTTCGGAGTATTTTATTTTGATTGCTTTGACGTTGAAGATGAAATGGTCGCAGGAACGATGAAAGCTGTCGAAGAGCAACTCACAAACAAAACTGAATTTGGCGGCGTTGCAAGATTTGAAAACGACAGCTACATGAAGGTTTCTGACAGTATTACCGGAAACTCATGGTTCATCTGCACGCTTTGGTTGGCCGAGTATTACATCGCTAAGGCAAAAAACATCGGTGACCTTTCGAAGGCACAGGACATACTGCAATGGACCGTTGACAGGGCTTTGCCGTCAGGCGTCCTGGCCGAACAGGTAGACCCGCTTACCGGTGAAGAGATGTCCGTGTCGCCGCTCACATGGTCACATTCTACATATGTCGCCGCCGTCCACAGCTATTTAGAAAAAAGGAGATCCTTAACGGCTTAGCGTGGTTGCGGCTTTGCGTTAAAATCTAATCAATGCGAAAAGCAAAGATATTAGCGACGCTCGGCCCGGCTTCGAAATCGCGGCCGGTTCTGGAAGAAATGCTCAAGGCGGGTTTAAATGCCGTGCGCATAAATATGTCGCATGGCACTACCGACGAGCATGCTGAAAGTATTCGCAACGCCCGCGAAGCTGCTGCGGGGCTCGGTTTACCGCTGGCGATCCTGGTAGATCTCTCCGGTCCAAAAATAAGAACACGAACGTTGAAGGATGGCCTGCCGGTGATCCTCAAAGAAGGCCAGAGATTTACGATCACAACGCGAGACATAGTTGGAAACGAGAACGAAGTTTCGACCAATTTTGATCACCTTCCCGACGCAGTTGAATCGGGAACTCGCATTTTGATCGACGACGGAGCGATCGAACTTGTTGTCGAATCAGAGAGTGATACTGACGTTGTTTGCCGCGTTGTGACCGGCGGGTTGCTCAGCGAACGCAAAGGCATCAATCTGCCGAACACTCCGTTGCCAATACCGTCGATGACCGAAAAAGACCACGCCGATCTTATCTGGGCGATGGAGCAGAATGTCGATTACGTTGCCCTTTCATTTGTCCGAACTGCCGATGACTGTAAACAGGTCAAAGATATCATCAAGAGCCTAAATATACGCAAGCTTGGCCGTGCGCTGCTTGTCGCCAAGATCGAAAAGGCGGAAGCGATACAGAATCTTGACGAGATCATTGAAGCGACTGACGGCGTAATGGTTGCACGCGGCGATCTCGGCGTCGAAACGAGCGTCGAACTTGTCCCCGTTTACCAAAAGCGGATCATCGAAAAAGCCGTG
>CAZGSC010000190.1:0-5652 GCA_964528325.1 uncultured Chloracidobacterium sp.
AGTGACAAACGCTTATCCGTGAGCTGAACGAGGCCAAGCTCCGACAGTTCATCGAGTTGACCGTTGAAACGGTCGGTGAGTTGTACGCCGAATCGGTCGCGAAAAGAATGCAGATCGACCCCTGCCTCCATCCTCAACCCAAGAAATACGAACTCCGACGCGGTATCGATATTTTCCCGCATTACCTCAGCGGAATCATGGTTTTCGATCATTTCAACATATTTTGACGTGTCGCGTTCATTGGCATACCGCTGGGTGCCATCGAATGAATGAGCCGAAACGCCAAAACCCAGGACCGGGTCGAGCGTCCAGTATTTTGTGTTATGTTTGGATCCGTAGCCGGGCTTAGAGAAATTTGAGATCTCATATTGCTCATAGCCGGCAGCGGCCAGCTTATCCAGCATCATTTCGTACATTTCAGCGGCGAGCTCTTCGTCAGGCTGCGGCTGGCGGCCGCTGCGAACCTGCTCCGCGAGCGGTGTGCCCGGGTGAATTTCGAGTAAATATAGCGATAGATGTTCAGGTGACATCGAAACCGCTTCATTAAGGTTCTTTTCCCAGTCTTTGAGCGTCTGTCCCGGCAAACCAGCGATCAGGTCAAAGCTGATGTTGTCAAAACCGGTCTCCCGCAGCATTTTGAACGTCTGACGGGCGTCATTGGCATCATGGCCGCGTGAGAGTAACTTTAACGAATTGTCGTTAAAAGTTTGGACACCAAAGCTTGCACGATTGACGCCAAGAGCTCGATAATCGCGCAAAGTCTCTGATGTCACCGTCGCCGGATTCATTTCCATCGTGATCTCGGCGTCAGAGTTGATGTCAAATCTAGTGTTTACAGCACTTAGAATGGTCTCCACCTGTTTCGATGAAAGCAGCGAGGGCGTACCACCGCCGAAATAGATCGTATCGACGGCTCGTGTTCCATCTTGTTCCATTTGTTCCACTGTTCCGGAACGGAACAAAACGATCTCTCTGACCAAAGTCCTTACATAGGTCGCTACCCACGCAGCGTCGCGATATATGTCGGTTGCAAAATCGCAGTATGAGCATCGCGACTTGCAAAAAGGTATGTGAAGGTAGATTCCGGCGGCCATCAGAATTATTCTATTGCGTGTATGGCTTGAACAAAACCCGACGAAGGTCGTAAATCCTGATCATGGCAGCCGAACAAATATCGTATTACGCAAATCTTGGTTCTTTTGGAGTGGTCATATGTATGTGGTGCGTCTTTGCCGGGACGTTTTTTCTGAGGAAAAAGCCTGAATCGGCGCCTGACGCTAAACGAGCACCGGCATCGTGGATCGGACTAATACTTCAGGGGATCGGTTTCGGAATTGTATGGGCTGTTCGTCGAACGCCGTTCGCTTCGCCATTCATCGACAAACAATTTGCGGCAAATATTGCTTTCCAGGCAATTTCAATTTTACTGGCGATCTGGTCCGTCTGGCTTGCGTCCTCGGCTATTCGTGAGCTTGGTAAACAATGGAGCCTGCAGGCACGTCTGATCGAGGGTCACAAGCTTGTGACAAGCGGTGTTTACGGAATCGTGCGGCATCCGATCTATACTGCTATGTTTGGAATGATGGCAGCGACCGGATTGGTCTTTAGTCATTGGATCGCACTTGCAGCAGCCTTGATCGTGTTTCTTATAGGAACAAAAATTCGAACTAACTTAGAAGAAGGCCTTTTGCGGGACGCTTTCGGTGAAGAATTTGATGAGTGGAAAGCGAAAGTGCCGGGACTGATTCCTTTCGTTAGGATTTAGAGATCAACCGATTACTTACTCTGGTCCTTTCCAACTTTCTTAAAAGCCTCTGCAGTCATCAAATATCGAATCGATCCATCGACTTGAACCAGGTAAACAAACTTTTGTGTAGCTATCAACTCAGGAACTTTTGGTTCGCGCACTAACACGTGAAATACGTCAGTATCCTCAGGCATATCGTCCATAATTGCCGTGTGAATACCAGTTTCAACTTTTCCTTCTTTTGGGGTTTGAAATTCGATTATCGCTTTATGAAGCTGACGTGATTCAAGGATTTTCGACCCGTCCCGCGAAATCTTGTATCTCATGTCTCCACCCAGTGGAAAAACCCCATTCACGGTTTGTGCCGGCATAAAATAAACAAAAAACTCACCAGCTTTTGTAGGTAGAATAGCTTTGTTATAAGGGCGTTTCTCAGCAGGGATGAAAACGACTATTGCAGTCTCAACCGCTTTTGCCGCATTCAGATAAAATCCTTTATCCTCTTTAGGCACTTCGTATTGTTTTATTTTGAAGGATTCGGGTGACTGTTGTTGAACAGCTTCGTATCTGATTAAATAGCTATCTTTTTTTTCGCTAAGTTTGCCGTAAACGACCGTCCAATTTGAGCCTTCCTTCCTGGCGATATAACCCTCGAAACTGCCTTTTTCAGGTTTTAACTCCATTACTGCGTCCGTTGAGTGCCAAGCGGCTATGTCATATTCAACCAACATCTTTCCACGATCTGAGATGTCCTTTAACTCAGTTTCAGAACCGGGCTTATCGCGTTGGGCGAAAACGGATAAAGAAGCGAAGAGGCACAAAAAAACAACAGTAAACTTTCTCATATTATTTCTCCAAGCTAGAAGATAAGGCATCTGTCCAAGTCATCTCAAGTTCTTTCACACCAACAAGAATAGAATCCGAGCCATTTACTTTAAGGTTGATTTCCGATCCTGTAACTATACCGATGTTTTCAAACGGACAAGAGTTGGTTTTTGCTACGTTCACTATCTTTTCAAGATTTTCCGGCGAAAAACTTATAACTATCCGCGAAGGTGTTTCGCCGAAGAGAAGCGACTCGGCGGACAAATTATTGCTATCAATCTTTATGTCTGCGCCGATAGCTTTACGGCCGAGTGACGAGAAGCAACATTCGGCTATCGCGACGGCGAGGCCGCCGTCGGAGCAATCGTGGGCGGAAGAAATTAGGCATTGGTCGTTCAGCATGAGCAGGGTTTCCTGAACGAGCTTTTCCTGTGCGAGATCGATGATCGGAGCGATACCGTTTTCGATCAACTGCGCGGTGGAAAGGCCGACGATCGTTTGAGCGTATTCGCTCGCGGCAAGATCGTCTCGTGTTTCACCAAGGACTGCGATAATGTCGCCTTCGCGCTTGAAGCCAGGCATGATTATTTTTCGAGAGTCTTCGATAAGGCCGACCATTCCGATCGTCGGCGTCGGCAATATGCCGCGGCCGTCGGTTTCGTTGTAAAACGACACGTTACCGGATACGACAGGCGTTTCAAATGATATGCAAGCTTCGGCCATGCCGTCGATAACATCGGAAAAGCTTCGCATCACTTCCGGGCGCTCAGGCGAGGCAAAGTTAAGACAGTTTGTGACAGCACAAGGCTTTGCTCCAACACAAACAACATTTCTTGCGGCTTCGGCAACAGCCAATTTTGCGCCGTTTCGCGGATCGATGGCAACAAATTTGCCATTGCCGTCAAGACACATCGCAATCGCACGGCGAGTTTCCTTGATGCGGATCACAGCGGCATCCGCTCCGGGCATAAGAACCGTGTTTGTTCGCACCATCGTATCGTATTGCTCGTAAACCCAGTGTTTCGAACAAATATTCGACGAAGCAAGAAGCTCTTTCAGAGCTTCAGACGAGGAGAGATCGGGACGAGATGACGCCGAGATATCTCTATGTCCCTGTGTCCCTGTTTCTTTACGTCGCTTCGGTTCAGCCATTGGCCGCTCATACTTAGGTGCTTCATCCGTTAATGCTTGCACGGGCAGATCGGCTTCTACGATGCCATTGTGTATGATCTTTAATCGGTCGCCTTCGACCACTTTGCCTATGACAACTGCATCGAGGTCCCATTTGTTGAATATTTCAACAACTTCTCTTTCACGCCCGCTGCGGGCAACGATCAGCATGCGCTCCTGCGATTCGGAGAGCAGCATCTCATATGCAGTCATGCCCATTTCGCGTTGAGGCACGAGTGTCAGATCTATCTCAAGGCCGGTGCCGGCACGAGCTGCCATTTCAACAGATGAGGATGTGAGACCGGCTGCACCCATGTCCTGAATCCCTTCGATCGCGCCGCTGCGCATTGCTTCGAGGCATGCCTCGAGCAGAAGTTTCTCGAGGAAAGGGTCGCCGACCTGAACTGTTGGACGCTTTTCGAGAGCCTGGTCGTCGAACTCAGCCGACGCCATAGTCGCTCCGTGAATGCCGTCGCGGCCAGTTTTGGCACCGGCATAAAGAACTGGATTGCCGACTCCGGTTGCCTTGCCAAAAAAGATCTGATCTTTGCGCACTAGGCCAAGAGCGAATGCATTAACCAGCGGATTAAGGCTGTAAGATTCGTCAAACACAACTTCGCCGCCGATCGTCGGCACGCCGAAGCAGTTGCCGTAATGGCCGATACCTGCTACGCAGCCTTTTAGAATGGATCTGTTGCGATTGCCATGTTTTGGATCGTCGAGTGGCCCAAAACGCAAGCTGTTCATAGCCGCGACCGGACGTGCTCCCATTGTAAAAACATCGCGGAGAATGCCGCCGACACCTGTCGCTGCTCCCTGAAAAGGCTCAATAAAGCTTGGATGATTATGCGATTCGACCTTAAAAGCAATGCACCAGTCGTCGCCGATATCGACGACACCCGCATTTTCGCCCGGCGGGACGATGACACGCGGCCCCGACGTAGGCAATCGTTTTAGGTGTATTCGCGATGATTTGTACGAGCAATGTTCCGACCACATCACGCTGAACACACCGAGTTCTGTAAGATTTGGTTCGCGGCCCAGAACTTCAACTATGCGGTCATATTCACCGGGCGTGAGGTTATGCTGTTCGATGATCTCGGACGAAATTGCGGCAATGGTCTGGGTATAGGTCATCTGACGAAAGCTAACTCGTAAAATAAACAAATGAGTTTATTCGCTCAGACATGTTTAATCAAGGAGCGGCGGGCATAACCCGAGTCATAATTATGATCTGCTAGGCAAGATAAGTTTATTGATATTATCTCGAAGGATCCCGACACGTATCTTACCGTTGCGGATATACGCCACTGTACCATCAGTATTGAACAGAATAGTCATCGGCAGATTTCCTGTCCAGTCTTTTGCAACTATCGAAATTGCGGCGCTTTCGTCGGGCGTGTGGAGCAAGTACGCTGGTATTTTCGACTTCATTTCAGCGAGAAATCTTGGAACATAGGTTTTAATATCCGCAAGGTCATCGAGCGAGACAGTAATAAAGTCCACCTTTCCACGAAATTCATCGCTGATCTGTACCAGATCTGGAAATTCTTCACGGCAAGGGTCACACCACGTTGCCCAAAAATTAATGAGCAGCGGTTTACCTTTTGGTTTGAGCAAAGGTTTAAGACCCTTGATATCGATCTCTGTAACCGTTGGCAAGCCCGCCGCTTTCACTCTCTTGTGTGCGGTATTCCCGCGCTTAGGCGCAGTCGTTTGACTAACGCAAAGGCCGCACAAAGCAATACCAAGCGCGGCGGCAACAACCGCTTTCATAACAAACCTCAAAAACATAAATTTATTGATCGCCAGCCCGCTTGATCGTGCAGCCGAATGCATCGACCGATGTCCTTTCTATTTTTTTTCCGGCGAGCGACAAATCAAATGCGGACGTCAGGTACTTTTCTGTC
>CAZGSC010000191.1:0-5597 GCA_964528325.1 uncultured Chloracidobacterium sp.
CAGTACGTGTCTCAGGCCCATATCTCGAGTGGATCAAAAACATGCTTGGTTAGATCGCGAGATCGCTCATTCATTTTCCTTAACACCTGCATTACAGATCTTAACGATAAAATCAACGGCGTCCTTTGGCGAATCAGTTAAGTGAATCAAGCTGAGGTCTTCGGGGTTGATCATCTTTTCGTTGAGCATTGTCGAGGTCAGCCATGACAGAAGGCCGCGCCAGTACTGCGAACCGAAGAGCACAACGGGAAAATTGCGTATCTTTCGCGTCTGGATGAGCGTCAATGCTTCGAAAAGCTCATCCATAGTTCCAAATCCGCCCGGAAAAATGACGTACGCGTTGCTGTACTTAATAAACATCGTCTTGCGGACGAAGAAGTATTTGAACGACAGCGATTTTGTCAGATACGGATTTGGTATCTGCTCGAAGGGAAGTTCGATGTTGCAGCCGACTGAAGTCGCTCCGGCGTCGTGAGCTCCGCGATTTGAGGCTTCCATAATGCCCGGGCCACCGCCTGTAATGATCTCAAAACCGGCCTTGCCCAGTAACTTTGCGGTCTCGCGGGCGGCCTTGTAATTTGGATCTTTCTCATGCGTTCGGGCCGATCCAAAGATCGATACGCCGCGCGTAATGGTCTGCAAGTGGTCAAAGCCATTGACGAACTCGCCCATGATGCGGAAAACGCGCCACGAATCGGATGTTTTGTATTCGTCTTCCGGTTCAGGAGAGCGGAGCAAGACTTCATCGTCAGTCAGATTCCAGTATCCGGGCTCTTCCTGTCGCTTTTTCGCTTCAGCGACGGTTTTCGGAACGACAGCTTTCTTCTTACCGTTGGTTTTCGTTTTGTTTGCTTTTGTATCAGCCATAGAAAGTTGTGAGTCTTGAGTCTTTAGTCTTGAGTGAAAGATCTCTGCTCAAGACTTACGACTTATGACTCTCGACTAAATTCCCATAATGTTATATCCGCAATCGACGTAGATCGTCTCTCCGGTAATTCCCGAGGCGAGATCGCTGACGAGAAAAAGTGCGGTGTTGCCGACCTCACTTGCCTGTACGTTACGTTTTAACGGCGACTTTTCGCCGACGTAGCCGAGCAGCGAGCCCATATTCTTAACGCCGCGTGCCGAAAGCGTATTTATCGGACCGGCGCTGATCGCGTTGACGCGGATGTTATTCTTGCCAAGATCGGCGGCCAGGTAGCGCGTCGAAGCTTCAAGAGCAGCCTTTGCAACACCCATTACGTTGTAGCTTGGCACGACCTTCTCAGCACCGTAATAACTCATCGTGACTATGCTGCCGCCATCGGTCATCAGAGGCGAAGCTGCAAGAGCAACCTGCGTCAGCGAGAACGCACTGATCTCAAGCGCTGTGCGAAACGCTTCTCGTGTTGTCGTTACAAATTCGCCTTCGAGAGCTTCTTTCGGAGCGAAGGCGATGGAGTGTATCACAAAATCGAGCCTGCCATATTTTTGTTTTACAGCTTCGAACGCGGCATCGACATCAGCCTGATTTGATACGTCGCATGGAACGACCAGCGAATCATTTAACGAGCCGGCAAGTTCCTCGACGTTTTCCTTCAAACGCTCACCCTGATAAGTGAACGCCATCTTGGCACCATGCTCGGCACACGCCGCAGCACACGCCCAGGCGATCGAACGTTTGTTCGCCACGCCGAATATCATTCCTATTTTATTTTCCAACATAGTCTTATTCACTAAGATACATCTTCTGGAGCATTTCAAAATCGAGCAGTCGTATATCTATATCAACCGGCGTATCGGAAAATCGCGTTGTGCCGAGTGTCGCACGGAGGTCTTCTTCTTCTGCCTCTGTCAACTGTGTGACGAGCACCAGCATCAATCGCAGTTGCAGGCGGCTTTTCATATCGGCAAGATTTTTCTTTGCCAAAGCGATCTTTTTAAGCATCGATTCGACTCTTTCCTGCCGTACGTTGGGGGTTACGAGGAACGCAACTTCGATGCAGGTGATCAGATCCTGATCAACCAAAATGCCGTCGAACGGCGTCTTGCCGATGTTGACGTGACGCATCAACGGAAGATTCTCTTCCTGCTGGATCTGCCGCAAGGCAAGGTCACAAGCCACGACAAACGCCATAAACAACTCAGGAAGTTGATCGTCGCCGACCTCGAGCAGGTGTGCAAGCTCTCGAACCTCGATACTGGCGTTCTGCCGCTGGACCTCGGGCATTTCCGCGTTCCAACCAATGAATTTCCGGTCGTCGATCGCGGCGATGCGGCGCCTGGCAGATATATCGATCAGCACGACTACTACAAAAACTGCTCCGGCGACAAAAAATAACAATGCCGATGTCAAATTCCACGCTTTTAGCGACAGAATAAAGCCCAACGCCAGGACTACAGCCATCATTGCCGCCGCGGCGATCAGCGGATAGTTGGTTTTTTGCCTATCCAAGCGGGCAAGCGGATTTTGGCTAATTTTGTCCATAGACAAAAGAGCGATCTAGGCGGCAGTCGAGGCCCGTTCGAACGGAATATCGTCGAAATGCGTCATTTGCTTGAACGCCTTAAAACGCTGATTGATCTCGGGATAATCGAGGGCGTCAACACGCTCTGTCCCGAACTCCTCCACATTGAACGAGGCCATCACCGAGCCGTAGATCATCGCCCGCCGCAGCACTTCGTCTGTGATCTCGTCTTGGGCGGCAAGGTAACCCATAAAACCGCCCGCAAATGTGTCGCCCGCACCTGTCGGGTCGAAAACGCTTTCAAGCGGATAAGCCGGAGCCGCAAAGTAGCCGTACTTAGTGAATAAAGTCGCACCGTATTCGCCCCGTTTGATAACGACTGCCTTTGGGCCGATCGTCATAATTGCCCTTGCGGCCTTGTGGATGTTCGGCTCGTCGGTCAACTGCCGGGCCTCGGCGTCATTGATGATGATGCAATCAACGACCTTGATCGTTTCGATCAACGCATCCTTCATCGACGTGATCCAAAAATTCATCGTGTCCATCGCCACGAACTTAGCGTTGGGCATTTGCTCTCGCACTTGTTTTTGCAGCATCGGCAGAATATTGGCGAGGAACAATAGATCGGCAGCTTTTGAATTATCGCTCAATTTCGGTTCGAAAGTCTCGAATACGTTCAACTGCGTGTCGAGCGTATGTGCCGTATTCATGTCAAAATCATAACGGCCGCTCCAGAAGAACGTCTTACCGGCCTCAACGACCTCAATATCGTCGGTATTGATAGCGTGACGGCGGAAAACATCCCACTCGGCCTCGCTAAAGTCACCGCCGACCACACCAACCGCGTTCACCCTTGTAAAAAAGCTCGCGCTCAAGCCAAAATGCGTTGCCGCGCCGCCAAGGATCTTATCCCGCTTGCCAAAAGGCGTCTCCAAAGCATCAAACGCAACCGAACCAACTACTGTTAAGGACATTAGATAAAGTCTCCAATATAGAATTACGAAAACCTCTATTTTACACTCCAATTGATATTTTTGCGATTCGGCAATGTCAGAACAAACTCTGCCGATCTGTCCCAAGTGTCCCACGCTGTCCCACGCGCCATGTGGGACAGGCTAATTATTGCAGTTAAACGGGTTAACATTGCCAAAACGGGCTTGTCCCACGATTTTTGAAAGAATGTCTTACATTGTCTTACAGCTCAGCCTAAGTCTTATGGTCATTGGCTTTATGGTTGTTCCATAGCCATTGCTCTCCATTTTTTGCGGTGGGACACGTTGATTCATCAACGTTCCGGGTTTTCGTTCGTCATTTCAGTTTTCAAAGAGCAGCATTGTCGTTTTTAAAGCAATGCGCACAACAAGCTAGCACATCACGGAGTTCGTTGAAATACCAACTTTCTCGATTCGACTTGGTTTTCGCAAATTGACGTAACTTTCCGACGAAATGGTCTTCAAATACGCCACGGCGGGTTTTTGCGGTTTTCGCCCGCATTAAAGAGGCAGATCTTATTGCCGTTAGGGTCATAAAGATAGGCCTGGCGCCAAAGCCATGGGCGATCGGTTGGCGGTTCGATGAACTCGAGTCCTGCGGCGACGAGCCGTTCGTATTCGGCATCGATGTCAGCGCAATCAAAATACAGCACGACGTTATTTAACGCCTCAACCGGCGTCAGTTCGCCAAATTCAAGCACCGACAGCGTCGAATCTCCGTCTGGACATTCGAGCCGGGCGTAACGCGGCAGGGAATCGACGATACGGCGAAGTCCGAGCTTCTCAAAAAACTCAACCGTTTCGATCACTTTATCGGAGTAGATAGTAACCTGATTCAGATTCATTTTTGTGGCTGCAAAAGAGAGAGAGTCTTTTTAGCCTCCTCGATAAATTTACTGTCGGGATATTTATCGACGATGATGGAAAAATAGGTTATCGCGTCAGCTTTCAGTTTTTCAGGGGCAAACTTTTCCTTTTCTTTCTCCAATTTGAGATTGACCTTTTGCTTGCCTTTGTTTTCAGAGAGGTAATAGCTGCTCATTCCGGCCATGTAGAGGAATTCGTCGATACCCGTAAAGTCAGGATATGCGGCATAGGTTTCCTCAAAACGAAAGATCACCTGTTTGTAGGCCTGCTTCAAAGGCGTAAAGGCCTGCCGTGCAACGTCGAGGTTATGCTTGGCGTCGGTTTCAAGGATCGGATCGACCGCAGGCGTGACATTGCGCTGGGCTGACGCACTCCCAACGAGCACAATCATGACAACCAGGAGTGAAACAAAGAGAAAAGACTTATTCATAACCAATTAAGAGATGTATTACAGGGAGTCAGGGTTTGCCTTTCAGCACAAAGTTTCCATCATTTCCGCGCGGATGAGTCGTCCATTGTGAAAATGAAACCCGACCATCCCTAAGTTGTTTTTTGTTACATAAACGAGACTTCCATTCTCGACAGCTACCGGCCGGCCATATTTTCGCAGGACTGTTTCGCGCTTGGCTCCGATCCGTAGTCCAGGCTCAATCTTCCATTTCCGTGAGGTTACTTCCAAGGAATATACGATCCCCTGCCGCCCGTTCTTCGAACCAAGTAATCCTATTTTTAGCCCCGATAATATGAATGTGCGCTCAAAACTATCAGAACAATCGTTGTGGCCAAGAGACTTTACTCGTATGGGTTTTCCCAGCTTTTGTACCTGTTGGATCGTGCTACCTGAACGAATACCATTTACCGTGAGATCGACTTCTGTCAGCTTATCTTGAGCAATCGCTGGCAGAATACCGACCGCAATTAACAAAACTAAAAGGTTAAGCCGCATAACACTATCTATATTTTCCAATGATCGCGTCTAGCTTTTTTGCCGTCGCGGCCGGCCAGTGGTCGGGTGCGGTAAAGATCGCGTTCTTTATGGCGTCGCGGTATTGATTTGGCGTAGTTTTAGCGTCGACGCGTTTGACAGCGTCCTTTAGCACAAGCTGGGCGTTGCGGACGTTCTTGTTGAGATATTCGACGACCATGTCGATGGTGACGGCGTCGTGGGCTTCGTGCCAGCAGTCGTAGTCGGTAACGAGCGCGAGCGTGGCGTAGGCGATCTCGGCTTCGCGGGCGAGCTTGGCTTCCTGCAGGTTGGTCATGCCGATGATGTCCATGCCCCATTGGCGAT
>CAZGSC010000192.1:0-5424 GCA_964528325.1 uncultured Chloracidobacterium sp.
GGTATGAGGTTGCCAAGAGCTTAAATCCTTTTGGAAGCCCATTGACCTGGACGCCGTGATTTTGCCACACGCGTAAGATGTCGTCTTCCTTTGTGTACTCCTGCCAAATGCCTGATTTTTCGTCGTCATTTCCCTCAAATATCGGATCGGATTTATCCACTATCTTTACAAAACGATATTGGTATTCGAGAACGCGATCGGTGCGTTTTTTGTCGAGGTCGAGGTCATCGAGCGTTTTGAGCGAAGCTCCAAAAGCCATTCCGACCAATTGATGAGCTCCGCAGATCGCAAGCACTGGTATTTTTGTTTCGTGGATAAATTTCCTGAAGCTCGCAATGTGGTCAGGATTGTAGTAATCAAAATCGGCAAGTGTTCCGCTCATGACTATCGCATCAGGGCGAAAGTTTTCCGCGGCATCAGCGATCTCCGACAGATGCACCGTCATTGTCTTGGGATTTTTTACGAGCCGCAGCACGTTCCTGGCAATATTGTTGCAGGCCATTCCCGAAACTTTGCGTTCGAACTCGAGTTTGCTCTTCGTCGTGCCGTTCCAGTCTTTGTGCGCAAGTTCGGACAGGTCGGACTCATACCGAAGCAGATCGTTAACGATCAATACTTTTGCATAGTCGATCCGCTTTTCGATCGGCTCGTAACGGCAGAACGTGCTCTTGTTATACGGAAACGGAAGTTGTTCGGACTCGGTTACCTTTGCCACTGCATCGTACATATCTGTGTTGACTTTTCGGTTTACACGCCGGCACAAGGCGCATTTGCTAATTATACCATCAAGTATTATCCCGTAAAAGACTAACTTTATGCCTTCCTTTGTTTTGTTTCGCGGTCGAAGAGAGGCATTGCATCGCCCGGGCCATAAGCGTTGATCTCATTACGCAGGCTTTTTATCAACGCTGTGCGGGCTGGTGACTTCCCATCTACCAAGACCAGCGAACGCTGCCACGAGGTTTCAAGTTCGTCTGCGACGCCAGAGATCTGAGTAATATCATACGGAATGGCAAAATCGGCGCAACCAATACGTGCAAAAACACGGAGATATCTCGCCGTCGCCAGATCTGGACACGAAAACCGCCGCCGGCCAACCTTTAGCTCAATGCCAAGAAGCGTGTAGAGTATTTCGGCTTTATTCTCACGGGCGGCAATGTCGAGATGTACGGATCGAGTCCGCTGAAGGCGCACTTTTGTTTTGTAAACAAGCGGAAGCCAATCGTCAGCAAGAGTTTCGCGAATTTTTTCTTCGATCTTCACAATTATTGCATAGGCACGCACGTTATTAAGGGCGGTCGATCCAACGTTGAGTGTTCCGCCTTTACTCACGTGCGGGGTGGTACACCTAGCGAATCTGCGATCTCCTGAAAGCGGTTAAATAATTTGCCGACATGAATCCCGTCCATTATCGTGTGGTTGGCTTCGACGGACAGCGGCATTTTTCGGGTGTTTCCCTCCGTATACATTTTCCCGAACACGATCCGGGGAACAGTCTGCGTTTTATCTAGACGGCTTGCGTGTTTGAAACTCGTGAAAGAGACCCAGGGGATGACGGAATAATAGATCATGTCAACCCGGTCTGATTCTACGTCAAAGGTCTTTAGCGCTTTGTATTTCTCAAGTGCGGTGCGGCTTGCGCGATTAAATTCGAACACATCATCCTGCATCTCGAAATAACAAAATGAAAACGTCTCGTCCTCGTTCAGGATCGTCTGAGTGGCATGTATCTTATCGAATTCTACGAGCCGCCCTTCAAACAGCCTTACGCGAAATTCGCGGATCTCATTTGCCGCACGCTGCGTGCAAAACAATGCTGTCAGCGAAAATGCAAGATCATTCTGCTTGCAGAAACTATAGAGATGGGTAACATCGACCGGAGCTGTAAAATTAAAAAAAGGATCGTCGTAGTTTTGGAAAAACTCGTATGTGGTGCGTCGTGGCCATGCGTCGATATCTACTTCAGTAAACACGTTGCCTCCACTAGCGTTCGGCCCGAACGGCGGAACTCGGCGACTGGGAGAACTTTTCGATCACGCTGTCGCTGAATATACCAAAATAGAGCACGCCCAGTGCAGTTATGATCAGAGCGGCTGCGAGGCCGGCAGGCATTTTCGGAACGTGCCATTCAGTCGTGCGTTCACGGAAAAACATCACAACGATCAGCCGCAAATAATAATAAGCCGAGATCGCCGTGTTGAGAACAGCAACTACAACGAGGATCGTCAACAAACGGCTTCCCGATTCTAGAGCCGGTCGAAAAACAAGCACCTTGCCCATAAACCCCGCGGTGAGCGGCAAGCCAAGCAGCGAAAGCATAAAGAGTGAAAGCGTGAATGACAGCGCAGGTGCTTTGAATCCAATGCCGTTATAATCCTCAAAATCGTTGCGGCGGTCGTTCTTTTGCGCGAGCAGCGTCACTATGGCAAACGCGCCGAGATTTGTAACGGCATAGGTAAGCAGATAGAACGCAACTGAAGCGACAGCTTCGTCGCGAGCCTGTGTTGTTTTTGCCATTCCGGCACCAACAAAACCGACCAAGGCATAACCTGCGTGGGCAATGGACGAGTATGCCAGCATTCGTTTAACGTTGGTCTGCATGATCGCAGCGACATTGCCGACAAACATGGTCGCCATCGCTAATACGGCAATTGCGGTTATCCATGTTTGATGAAGATACCCGGACGCCTGCATACCTGCGACGAGCGGAAAGCCGAGTACAAACACGCGTACAAAGGAAGCAAATGCCGCAGCCTTTGGCCCAGCCGCCATAAAGCCTGTGACCGGTGTTGGAGCCCCCTCATAAACGTCCGGCGTCCAAACATGGAACGGTGCCATCGCGATCTTAAAGCCGAAGCCGATGATCATCATCGCGGCACCAATAAGCAGGAGAGCTGGAAAGTTTATGTGCAGATCAGGACTGGTCATAAGCCCTGCGATCTTTGTGAGATTCGTCGAGCCGGTCGCACCATAAACGAGCGCCATTCCGTAAAGCAAAAAAGCAGACGCGAACGAGCCGAGGATGAAATATTTCATCGCGGATTCATTCGAGCGAAGATCGCCTTTTCGAAGCCCTGCCATGACATACGTTGCGATAGAAAGCGTTTCGAGGCCGAGAAAAATAACGACGAGATCGTTGCCGGCGGCCATCAGCATCATCCCGAATGTGGCAAACATCAGCAACGCGTGATATTCGCCCGCCGGAACATTCTCTCGCTCGACCCATATCGTCGATATAAGGATCGTCATCGCGGTGACGAATAAAAATACGAACGAAAAGCTCAAACGCAGGCTGTCGTGGGCGATCATTCCGTTCCAGGCGGATCCTGCGGCATAATTGCCGTTCCACATCATGCCCAAAAGAACCGCAGATACGGCAAGCCCGATCAACGAGATCGTGCCAGTCACCGAACGCTGTTTCGGAAAGAAACTGTCATAGACCATCACAATGATCCCTGCGACGGCGATGACCAATTCTGGAAGAATGATCGTGACGTCAGCGTTCGGATTGATCAGGTCTGCTGCAAACATAATACTCATCATTAACACGCTCTAATGAACCTTGCCCGAATATGCAAATCGCTTTTCACCGGCGGCGATCTCGACCTTTAGCGAATTTTCGCTTGGTGGTATCGGACAATTCCACTTTTCACCGCCATAAGCACAATTCGGATTGTATGCCATATTGAAATCCAGTATCACCGAATTATCCTTGGGCGTTTTTATATCAATATATCTGCCCCCGCCGTATGTTTCCGTCCGGTTCGAAATATCTTTGAACGGGACGAACAAAAGATCGGAATACTCCGGAAATTTTGCCGAGATCGCCGGATCCATTTGGTAGACGCTCAAAGTCAGAGCTTTACCGCGTACTTTAAATTTCAAAATTCCGAACTTAACAAATTTTTTCGTCACGCCGGACGAAGTCGGCATCTGAAACCATTTTTCGCTCGGCGTTCGCGTGAACTGTGCAGTCACGCGAAGATCTTTATCAACCGGAAAGTAATTCAATCCCTTAAATCCGGCAAAATCTTCTTGCTTTAGCGGCGATTCCGCTTTATTGCGAAACTCCTTATCGCGGCCATCTCTAAAAACCGTCAGGTCGGTCGAGCCATAAAAAGTCTGCGCTGTCGCGGTCGCGACAAATACAAACAATGCAAATATCAATAACAGTCCAGCCTTCATTTAGTGAGAAGTGTCGCAGCCGCAATCTGAAACCACTTCGACCGGAGTCGCAGCATGACCCTCTGCGTGATCGACGCTGCCGCCGGCCTGTCCCATCACTCGCGATTGAATTGCCTTGATCGCGTCTTCGCTTCGCGCCAAAAATGGTTTCGGGTAAACGCCCATGTAAACCATCAAAAAGAGCAATGGAATGATCAGTCCTATTTCACGCCAGCTAAGGTCGGCGAGTGACCTGTTCTTTTCGTTCGTAACTTTGCCAAAGAAAACTCGCTGAACCATCCAGAGAAGATAAACAGCCGCAAAAATTACGCCAGTTCCGGCGAGCATGGTCGCGATTATGTTCCAATTCACACCAGACATGCTCAATACGTGCGATTTAAACATTCCGACCATGATCAGAAATTCACCCACAAAACCATTCAAGAACGGCAGCCCGACCGAGGCCATCGTCGTGATAACAAAGATCGTCGCATAGACCGGCATTACATTCGCGAGCCCGCCAAACTGCGTGATCTCACGCGTATGCCGCCGCTCATAAATAAAGCCGACAAGCAAAAACAATGCACCTGTCGTAACGCCGTGACTCAGCATTGTATAAAGAGCACCCTGCATTCCCTGTTCTGTGAACGAGAACATCCCAAGAATGACAAAACCCATATGAGCAACCGACGAATAGGCGACCAGGCGTTTCACATCAGGCTGCACCATGGCGACCAACGCTCCGTAAATTATTCCGATGATCGCGAGTGTAATAAAGAGTGGAGCAAAGTCACGGCTCTGATCAGGAAACAGGGCAAAATTAAACCGCATCAGGCCGTACGTTCCCATTTTAAGCAGCACCGCTGCCAGTATGACCGAACCAGCAGTTGGAGCTTCGGTATGTGCGTCGGGCAGCCACGTATGGAACGGGAAAAGCGGAACCTTGATCGAGAACGCCAGTGCAAATGCCATAAACAGCAGCACGCCGGTTTGCGGCACAATTGTTAGCGTGCCTGATTTCATCGCACTAAGTATCGAAACAAAATCAAAAGAGCCGCCGAGGCCTGTCTGATCTGCGTAAATGTAAAACAGCGCGATGATCGCGACCAGCATCAGCAAACTGCCGAGCGCCGTAAATATAAAGAATTTGACCGCTGCGTAGATGCGATTATCGCCGCCCCATATGCCGATCAGGAAAAACATCGGAATAAGCGACGCTTCGAAAAACAGGTAAAAGACCAGCAGATCCAAGGACACAAA
>CAZGSC010000193.1:0-5387 GCA_964528325.1 uncultured Chloracidobacterium sp.
TTCCTGGACGAGATCGGAGAGATTGAGGTTTCGCTGCAGGCAAAACTTTTTCGGGTCCTTGAGGAAGGTGCATTTCGCCGCGTCGCAGGAAAGAAGGACATCAAACTCGACGCACGCATCATCGCCGCGTCGAACAGGAACCTGAAACAGGAAAGCGAAGATGGGAATTTTCGCCTCGACCTCTACTTCAGGCTGTCGGTGATCCAGGTCGATATACCGCCGCTTCGCGAGCGCGGCGACGACGTAATACTGTTGGCGAAATATTACATCGACAGGGCGAATCTGAAACGCCGCGGCAAATTGCTCAGCGGGCTGGCCCCGGATGTCGAGCGGATATTTCGCAGCTACCACTGGAGCGGAAATGTACGTGAATTGAGAAACGTCATTGAGCGTGCGTCAATTCTTGAGGACGGCGATCTTGTTACTTCAACACATTTGCCGGCGGATATGCTTGGTGGAAAGACGGCTCATTCCGCCGGCAACTCAGCCGTTATCCTGCCGGCGGAAGGAGTTCCGCTGGAGTCGGTCGAATTCGAACTTGCGAAACAGGCCATCGAACGCACGGATGGCAATCTGACCCGCGCGGCAAAGCTGCTGGATATTTCTCGTGATCAGCTTCGTTACAAACTCAGAAAAGCCGGGTACGATATGGACGCAAGCGATCAGTAAACTTACGTGGCCGAGCAAAAGCAAAAACCAACCGAGCAGGATCCGCTAAAAGAGCTTACCGATCTCAAACGTGCGCTTGACGAATCGGCTATCGTTGCGATGACCGATCAGACGGGCTGTATTACGTACGTCAACGATAAATTTTGTCAGATCTCAAAATACAGCCGAGAGGAGTTAATAGGCCAGGATCACCGCATCATCAATTCCGGCTACCACCCGAAGGAGTTCATTCGCAACATCTGGACGACCATCGCAAAAGGCAAGGTCTGGCGCGGCGAGCTTCGCAACAGGGCAAAGGACGGTTCGATCTATTGGGTCGATACTACGATCGTTCCGTTTCTTGATAAAGAACGTAAGCCGTTTCAATACGTCGCGATAAGATACGAGATCACGCAGCGGAAACTCGGCGAGGAACGCATTACACAACAGGCTTCGCTGCTCGACAAGGCACAGGACGCTATCCTCGTCTGCGATCTCAATTTTCAGATCCTTTACTGGAACAAGGGTGCGGAACGCATTTACGGTTGGACGTCTGAGGACGTTTTTGGAAGACGGGTGAGCGATATTTTATGCGGCGGTGATTCTGAACATGTCGGTCAGGCCAAAGAAGCTCTTGCGAAGTCGGACGAATGGAAATCCGAAGCACGGCATACCACTCACGCCGGCGAATCGATCATTGTAGATAGCCGTTGGACGCTGGTGCGCAGCGATCAGGGCCAGCCGGATTACTACCTTGTCACGAATACTGATATCACCGAGCAAAAACGAACGGAACAACACCTTTTTCGCGCGCAGCGAATGGAATCCATAGGCACTTTGGCAGGCGGCATAGCCCACGATCTGAACAATATTCTTTCGCCGATCATGATGGCTGTCGACATGCTTAACCTCAATGAGCCTGATCCGGAAACCGCTCGCTGGCTCAGCATGATCAAGGAAAGCGCCGAGCGAGGCTCCGATCTGGTCAATCAAGTGCTCACATTCGCACGCGGGATGACGGGCGAGCACATTCCGATGCAGCTAAAACACATCGTCAAAGAACTTGTCGGCGTATTAAAGGAGACTTTGCCAAAATCGATCTCGGTCAAGCAGGACATCAAATCCAACTTGTGGACCATCCTTGCAGACCCGACGCAGATCCATCAGGTTTTGATGAATGTTTCAATTAACGCTCGCGATGCAATGGAATCGGGAGGCACGCTGACGATCAAGGCAGAGAACATATTGATCGATGAAAATTACGCCCGGATGAACATCGATGCGGAACCCGGAAAATATGTTCTTTTGACAGTTGACGACACGGGCGCCGGAATGTCGCCGGAGATCATTAAACGTATATTTGACCCATTCTTTACTACCAAAGAGATCGGCAAGGGAACAGGGCTGGGCTTGTCGATCGCATTGACGATCATCAAGAGCCACGGCGGCTTCATTAACGTCTATAGTGAGAAAAAGAAGGGAACTCGTTTCTCGATATACCTGCCGTCTGCGGAGACCGAGCTTGACAAAGCGACGGTTGAGACAAAAGAAGCTCTGCCACATGGTAACGGCGCGTTGGTGCTCATAGTCGACGACGAAGAGAACATTCGCAATGTTGCCGAAGCGACGCTGGCCAAATTCGGATATCGGACGCTGACCGCGGTTGACGGCACTGATGCTCTGGCCGTTTACTCACAGCGTGGGAAAGAAATTGCCGTTGTCCTGACCGATATGGCAATGCCGTATATGGACGGCGAAGCTTTGATACGGGCATTAAAGAAAATTGATGACAATATCAAGGTAATCGCAATGAGCGGCTTGACGAGTGAGGGAACAGAAGTCGAGTTGAAGAATCTAAAAGTAAGTGCGTTTATTTCCAAACCATACTCAGCTGAAACACTCCTCAAAACGTTAGACGAAGTGGCCGGGAAAAAATAGGTATTTTTTTTTAACAAAAGAGGCTGCCGATTCGGCAGCCTCTTTTAATGGAAAAATGCTTCATAGCGAAGCCAACCTGATATTTACGGACACCAGTCGCCAGCTCGCTGCAGGCAATTAAATTGCTCTACGAACTTCATCTCTGCCTTCAATGGATTTCCATCTCTTGATGACATCCAAAGGAAGGCATCTGGTGCGATCGCTCCGCGGGTAGGATCACCCATTATTGGGCTCACCGCATAGTGTCCCTTCATCGGCATTTTCCCGCTGTCGAAATAATCTAAAGCAACGAGCCCATCCTGAACGAACATATTCAGGTCTTCTAAGCTCCTAATTAATGGTAAATTATCGGTTCCGTAACCGTTTTTTTCACCCATAAACATCAGCATTTTGAATGCTTCCTTCGTACGAACCTTTTCCGTGTAACTTACGAGAAAGATCTCTCTGAGTCCCAAAGGGTTGGTCGCCGCATATGTCGGCAGCGAATTATCGATCAACGGAGCCTGTCGTGTGTTTGCAATACTGTTGTAGGTTAAGTATTTTTCATCGGGGAAGATGTAAATCGGAAATAATTTAGCCGTTTGCATAGCCATGAATCCGATCAGGTCGTCAGTAAAATCGGCATTCGTGAGTTCACCAAGCGGGTACCAGAAATAGATCTCGCCGGCCTGGTTGTATGCTGGTACGGTTACTGTTACACGCACATCTCGGAATGGTGGGGCCGGGGATTTATCGTAAACCGACAATCCATCGTGTCCATTTCGTCTCCAAGTCATTTGCCTTGCGATCACTCCGTTCTGTAAGTAGTAAAGGTTTGTAAAATCGTGGGGGTTTAAAGAAGTATCCCATGGGGACGGCCCCGGCTTTTGCCCTGATGCTGAAAGCGGGAGAAATATTGATATACATAGAAATGCGCCTAATATCAAAATCTGTAGTCTAAGAACTTTGTTCATCTTAATACCTCCTGGATCGTTAACGATCGAGTCTGGCTCATACCGATAGCTCCGGGGTGTGCGTGGGTTGTTCAACAACCATTCCTTCGAAGGTTCACTTACGCACGACCAAAACCGAACAGGGAGCATGATGTACGACGCCTGACGATACCGAACCGAGTAACCGTCCCCAGAATCCGCGGCCATGCGAGCCGACGACAATGACGTCGGCATTCCAATCTTTGGCTTTTTCAATGATCTGCTGATCAGGCGGCCCTCGCAAAACTTCGGTTTCAATAGAAAATTCTGCCGTCGGGAAAGTGTCCCGAACTATTTTTTTTGCGTCGGCAACAAAAGTTGCAGCCATTTCGCTCACTGCATCATCGAGTTTCTGATAATACTCTGCAGAAATGGCGAATGGCTCTGCCATTATTGGATAAGCATCCTCATATGCAGAGACGATCAACACTTCAGTATTGTCCGGCCGTATTAGGAAACGGCAGCATTGATCGACCGCTGCTTTGCTGTAATCAGAGCCATCTGTTGCAATTAATATCTTCATATCTTTGGCCTCCTCAGTATTGAGGTTAATAACCACGCCATTACTGAGTGCAATCACTGTTCCATTGAATGAGGCCTTTTTTATGTGCCTGAGTCGATAAACACAGTGATTAAATACAAACAGTGAAACAGGGCATTTTGACGACCGCGTAAATTCACGCGCACCATGCCAAATTTACACAGGCACGCGCATTGCGTGTGGTATGTTTGAGTAAATGGAGGACTAGCAATGATTGAAGTTTCAGACCTATCCGAAAGCGAGATTCGTGAGGTTTTGGGGCGCGTCGGTTACGGCCATCTTGCATGTAGCCGAGAGAACCTGCCTTATGTCGTGCCGGTTCATTATGCTTACGATGAAGGCTCGATCTTCATATTTACGACAGAAGGAAAAAAATTCGAGATAATTAATGAAAATCCTCATGTCTGTCTGCAGGTAGAGGACATTACAGATAACCAGCACTGGATAAGCGTTATTGTCGACGGTGTTGCGGCCCAAATTCCTAATGGTCCGGAGCATGATCGTGCACTTGAGTTGATCATTAAGGTAAATCCTACGCTCACACCGGCGGTGAGCATCAGGTGGATGGACAATTGGGTGCGTGAGAATATTGAGGTTGTTTACCGCATTACTCCTACGGCTACAAGCGGGCGTCGGTCGATAAATCGGCTGGGTGATAAACCATTCGTTCCGCAGAGTAAAGAAGCCAAAGATAGGATCATATAGTTCGGCCTTACACAGTGGGACAACCATCCATCAATACGGCATTTTCCAATCATAGATCCACGTTCATTTTCGTTCCCGCGTTCGCTCCTCTCTACAATGCATAAATTCGCGCCATCGCGAAAATTTTCGCATATTTAGCGCGAATGACTCCCCTAATGACATAGCTCTCAGGTGGCACGACTATTGCAATATCCATAGATGGCGAATCCGTCGGACTGTGCCAACTATAAAAACGAGTATACGGAGGTTTTATATGTCACCTAGATTTTACAGCTTTCTATGGATAGTTTATTTCGTCACAGCCGGCGTTATGTGGTTGGCGGGTGCCCTGTCAATGCTAGCGATCGTTGTATTTGGCTTCATAGCGTTTGGTTTTGTTTTCATGGGAATGATGTGTGTTCTGCCGGGAACGGTGTCGCACCCTGAACACAACGAAGAAAAGATTCCCAGGACTGAACGGGCTGCTAAATCAGAAGTCGCAAGACCCACAAAAGAGGTTCGTGGTTTTTCGGCATATAAGCCTGTCTGACGTGGCACTCGTCTGATATTAATGGCTAGTGATGCAATTGTCGCTACAACAACAA
>CAZGSC010000194.1:0-5358 GCA_964528325.1 uncultured Chloracidobacterium sp.
CTGATACACGCGAATGTAACCGACGGTCACAAACTCGGCGTCCATGACTTCGAGAACAACGACAAAGCGCTGGCTGCTGAAGCGGCCCGTGCTGCCGCTCGCATTGTAAGGCGTGCGCGAAAGCAGGATCGGAGCCTTGGTCACGCCTTTCTTCATCATGACGACGGTGAAAAGCTTCACGCCGTCGCGCATCGGTATCATCACTTCACGGCGCACATAATCAGCCGACGGCAGCGTCTGCTCGTACTTCTCAACCACATCCGGCGTCATCGGCGTCACCCGCGTCGGCGTCTGGGAGAAATATGTGATCGTTAAGGAAAAAAAAGCAGCGAGAATGACAAAGCAACAAGTGAATGATCGTTTCATTGCTCTAGCTTATAAGAGGCGAGATGGTTGTGCAATTGCGATCGCCTATTGCTCGAACTGGGCTTTTAAGCTTTCGGTGTAAGGTGCTCGAGCGACGCCTTTTTCGGTGATGATAGCTGTTACGAGATCATTCGGCGTAACGTCGAAGGCATAGTTTCCTACTAAGACTTGGTCAGGCGCTAGTTGGATGTCTTTGACGTGAGTGACCTCACGGGAATCGCGTTCTTCGATGGGGATGTCGTCGCCAGTCGGACAGTTTAGATCGACGGTCGAGAGCGGCGCGGCAACGTAGAACGGAATGTCGTGGCGTTTGGCGAGAACGGCGACCATGTATGTGCCGATCTTGTTTGCCACATCGCCGTTCGCAGCGATACGGTCTGAGCCGACTACGACGGCCTGCACATCGCCTTTCTTCATAATATGGCCGCTCATGTTATCGGTGATCAGCGTGACAGGAATGTCATCCTGCATCAGTTCCCAGGCGGTCAGCCGCGCACCTTGTAGGTAAGGCCGCGTCTCGTCGGCGATCACGGCAATGTGTTTGCCTTGATCGACCGCTCCGCGAATCACGCCTAAGGCTGTGCCCCAAACGCCGCCCGTCGCAAGAGCTCCGGCGTTGCAGTGCGTCAGGACAGTCGAATTGTCCGATAACAGTTCGCCGCCAAATTGTGCGATGAGCCGTTGGGCCTCGATGTCTTCGTCATGGATGGCGATCGCGTCGGTTTTCAATATCTCCTTGATCTCGCTGACCGACTTCCCTTCCGTTTTTGCTTTTTGGAAGGTGCGTTTCATACGGTCGAGCGCCCAAAAAAGATTGACCGCCGTCGGGCGAGTCCTGCCAAGGACATCGCTGACGAATTCCAATTCGTCGGCGAGATCATCGACATTTGTGCCGACAAAGTTCTTTGCGCCAAGAGCCACGCCATACGCCGCCGAAACTCCGATCGCCGGCGCGCCGCGAACGACCATATCGCGAATACCGTCCGCAACCGCGTTGTAATCACGCAGCATCAGCCATTTCTCTTCTGTCGGCAGCAGTCGCTGATCAAGCATCGCCACGCCTTCGTCGGTCCATTTAACAGGGATAATATCGAGTTTCATACTTATGCCACACAAGCGAAACTCAAATATTACGCAATATTAAGGCCTCTCTCAAGAAAGGCGGAATCTTTTATTGGTATTTTGACGTTATATTGTGAATATGAAGGTCGAACACACGCTAGACGATCTGCACGTTGCTGTCACGCGCCGCTGGTGGACGCAGTTATTCACAGCCTTTACGAGATGTTTGCTTGCATTAGCGTTTATTCCTCCAAGCATTCCAAAGATCATGCATAAGCCGTTCACGATGCTGCCGGATTCGAATCCCGTCGGGCATTATTTCAATGCCTTGATGGACACGGGTTTTTACTACGAATTCATCGGCTGGTCTCAAATAATAGCAGCAATCCTTTTGCTGATCCCGCGCACCTCGCACATCGGAGCATTTATGTTTCTGCCGATCATTGCAAACATCGCCGTCCTCACCTGCTCGGTCGGTTTCAAAGGAACGTGGCTGCTGACGATCTTTATGTGTCTGGCAGCCGTATACCTGGTCGCCTGGGAATTTGACCGCCTGAAGCCGCTGCTCTTCTCGAGCCGTGAAAACAAGCCACGCATTTTACCGTTCCAATTTGTCATGATCCCAATATTTTTTGCGATCGGAGGTATGTTGATGGGAATCTTATGGTGGGTTATCGGCCTCGGCAATTTTTCAAACTATTTTCGTGTCGGGATCGGATTGACCATCATTGGCGCTGCGTTCGGCCTGCTCGTCTCTGTGCATTACCGATTTATGCCGGTCGGGCATCTGACTTCGTCACAATTGGACGAAGAAATTTGATACTTCCCCGCCATTCGTTATATATTCGTTTGTCATCTTTCAAAATTGATTCAACGTATTATGACGGAGGCCTCGACCGATATTACAACACAAGCAGTAAGTCCTCAGACGGAAACAAATTTCAGAACAGACTTTGAACTCAAACGCGAGCTGCCCGAACAGTTAAAGCCGCTCATTGAGATCTCGTCCAATTTTTATTGGTCATGGCAGCCGGAAGGCATTGCTCTATTTCGCGATCTCGATCCCGCTTTGTGGGACAAATGTGAGCAAAATCCACGGCTTTTGTTAAAAAAAATAAAGGAACTCCGTTTGTGGCAAAAAGCAGCTGAGGCTGACTATGTCGGACGACTGCAACAATTTAACGAGAACTTTCAAAACTACCTGGCGACGAATGGCAAACCGCGAACAACCGACTTAGCGTATTTTTGCGCAGAATATGGAATTCACAATTCTTTGCCGAATTATTCCGGCGGGCTTGGTATTCTCGCGGGTGATCATCTCAAATCTGCAAGCGATCTCAACCTGCCGCTGACCGCTGTCGGTCTGCTCTATCGCTATGGCTATTTTCGACAACGGATACGGCATGATGGCTGGCAAGAGGAATCTTACAATGACGTTTTTGAATCTGAGCTGGCATTAACGCCGGTTTTTGACGCAGATGGCGGCCGCATGACCGTCTCTGTTCACATTCGCGGCCGTGAGGTCGTCGCTCAGGCTTGGCTTGCACGCGTTGGCAGGATTTCGCTTTATTTGCTCGATACAAATGTGCCGCAGAACGGCGATGTCGACCGGCTCATCACAGGACATCTTTACGGAGGCGACACCGAAACTCGAATTGTTCAGGAAAAAGTGCTTGGCATCGGCGGCGTGAGACTGTTGAGGAAACTCGGCATCGATCCGTCGGTTTTTCATCTCAATGAAGGCCATGCGGCGTTTTCGACGCTCGAACTTGCTCGCGAATATCTCGCCTTATTTCCTGAATCAACTTTTGCCGACGCTACGAAAGCTGTTCGCGAAAAGTGTGTTTTCACCACACACACGCCGGTCGCCGCAGGCAACGATGTTTTCCAGCCAAAGCTGTTGAGCGAATGTTTTAGTGAAGATTTTATTTCGTCGCTCAAGATATCGACAGACGAATTTCTTGCTCTTGGACGTGCTGACATCTCAGACAGTGCTGAATTTTTTGGAATGACGCCGCTTGCTATTCGAATGACGCGCTCGGCAAACGGCGTTAGTGAAAAACACGGCGAGGTCTCGCGCGAACTGTGGCTCAAGATGTTTCCCGATCTTGCGGATTCAGGCTCAGTTCCGATCACGTCTGTGACAAACGGTGTTCATGCTCCGACGTGGGTAGCACCGGCGTTTCAGACGCTCTATGAGCGACGGATCGGCTCAAACTGGCATGAGATCGTTCGCGACAACGAAGCGTGGGCCAAGGCAGTCAATTCCCTATCCGCTTCCGACATCTGGAACAGTCATCGGATACTAAAAAATCTTCTAATCGCATTTATTCGCGAACGGACACGCTCAAAAGACACTGGCTCGCGCGAAACGATCAATGAGCACGAAAACACGAAAAACCTGTTCTCACCCGATGTTCTGACCATCGGTTTTGCTCGTCGCGTTGCGGCATATAAGCGTTGGGACCTGCTCTTTTCCGATATTGATCGCTTGCTCAAAATGGTTGATGACGCTGAGCGGCCAGTTCAGTTTGTGTTCGCCGGGAAAGCACATCCGCAAGACCGCACCGCGAAGACAATTCTGCAGGAATTAATGAGCATCAATCACGAATCGAACTGGCAGAAACGTGCTGTTTTTGTCGAAGATTACGATCAGGAGGTCGCTCGGTATCTGGTGCATGGGGTTGACGTTTGGATGAATGTTCCGCGGCGTCCGATGGAAGCCAGCGGCACCAGCGGGATGAAGGCTGCGATGAACGGGGTTCTCAATCTGTCGATACTCGACGGCTGGTGGATCGAAGGTTTTAATGGCGAGAATGGTTTTAGTATCGGCGAACTTTCTGCTGAAGCGTCAGACGAAGAAATGGACACAGCCGATGCGGAAGCTCTTTATCTCGCACTCGAAAACGACGTCATTCCAAGGTTTTATTCTATTGATGAAAACGGCCTTCCTGCTGAATGGATCAAGCGTATGAAAAACTCTATCGCCACGCTCACGCCACAGTTTTCGAGTGATAGAATGGTGTCCGATTATCTGACAAACATCTACAAGATCGACTGACAAATGCAGACGCTAGAATTCAACACCGGCGCCATCAAGCCTATCGAATGTGTTCGTGAGGCGTGGGAGTTGATCAAGGACGAATATTGGATACTGTTTGGAGTATCGATAGTAGGTGCATTGATCGGCGGGCTGTCGATGTATGTTTTGATCGGAGCGATGGTCTGCGGCATTATTGGCTGTTATCTGAAAAGGATAGACGGCGGACACGTTATTTTTGAAGATCTGTGGCTCGGGTTCAAGTTCTTTTGGCCGAGTTTACTTGTAACGCTCGCCATTGTCGTGCCTATCGTCGTTTTTGCGGTGATCATGTTTGTGACGATATATCTGCCGATCATAACAGCGGCGGTGATGGGAAATAAGGCGAACGAGGGCGCGATCCTGGGTACGTTTTTGGTCGGAATTGTGATCGATATCATTTTTGCGATCGTGATGGTGTGTATTCATTCGCTATTGATCTTTTGTTTTCCGCTGATCGTTGATCGAGGTATGTCCAGTTGGGATTCGATGAAATTGAGTGCCAGAGCTGTAATGAAAAACCTCGGCGGCATCGGAGGACTGATCGCAGTCAATATGGGACTCGTGCTGCTCGGTGAACTCGCATTTTGCATTGGTCTCTACCTGATGATACCGATCATCACTGCGGCAAATGTCGTCGCTTATCGAAAAGTTTTTCCCGCGCTGAAAGATCATAGCTTTACGCCGCGATCCCCCATTGCCTCCGGAGGAATTTAGTTATCGCACTTGAACCAACGCAAATAGTTGAAGACTCAAACCGTCAGATCTCGATCAAATGGTCCGACGATGGCGAAACACAATACCTTGCCGCACAGCTTCGCCGCAGTTGTCCGTGTGCATCCTGTGTCAAC
>CAZGSC010000195.1:0-5332 GCA_964528325.1 uncultured Chloracidobacterium sp.
TTTGATCATCTTGGTCATTTGGCCCTTGCGGCGGCCCATTGCTTCGGTGACAACGCCGATGAATTCTTCGGGAACGTCGATGACGACGAGTTCTATAGGTTCCTGCAATTCGCCGTTTTCACCACGTTTTGTGATGACCTCAGGCTTTGAAACCTGAAGCTCGTATCCTTCGCGACGCATCATTTCGATCAAGATCGCGAGCTGCAGTTCGCCTCGGCCAGAAACCTTAAATTGCTCAGCGGCCTCGGTCTGTTCGACGCGCAAAGCGACGTTTCCGAGCAATTCGCGGTCGAGCCGTTCCTTGATCTGTCGCGAAGTGACGAACTTGCCGTCGATACCCGAGAACGGGGAAGTGTTGACGCCAAAGATCATCGCGATCGTCGGCTCGTCAACGTTGATGACCGGCAAAGCCTTTGGATTATCTGCCGAAGTTATCGTTTCACCGATCTCGATGTCGTCAAATCCAGCAAGGGCGACGATCTCGCCCGTGCCTGCTTCCGCTACAGTTGTTCGTTCGAGGCCTTCGAATACGAAAAGTTCTTTTACACGCGTCTTTACGACCGAGCCATCACGTTTAGCGACCGCGACTTCCTGGTTCTTTGCAATAGAACCCGAGAAAATACGTCCGATCGCGAGACGCCCGACAAAAGGATTATAGTCGATATTTGCAACAAGCAATTGCAGCGAATCGTCACGCAAGGCATGTGGTGCCGGGATCGACTCGATGATCTGGTCAAAGAGCGGGATCAAATTCTTGCCTTCGTCCTCAAGGCTCTTTTTCGCCACGCCGTCACGCGAAATGGAATAGAGGATAGGGAATTCGATCTGCTGGTCGTTCGCTCCGAGGTCGATAAACAGGTCATAGATCTCGTCAACGACCTCTTCGGGACGCGAGTCCTGACGGTCGATCTTGTTTACCAAAGCGATGCAGGGAAGTTTGAGTTCGAGAGCTTTTCTCAGAACAAAACGCGTCTGCGGCAGGCAGCCTTCCGCAGCGTCAACGAGCAGAACAATACCATCGACCATTTTCAAAACCCGCTCGACCTCGCCGCCAAAATCGGCGTGTCCAGGCGTGTCCAAAATATTAATTTTGTAATCGCCATAGCGAACCGAAGTATTCTTCGCCATGATCGTGATGCCGCGTTCGCGTTCGAGGTCCATCGAATCCATGACGCGGTCCACGACCGCTTCGTTGTCGCGATGTGTGCCTGATTGAGCCAGCATCGCATCGACAAGAGTCGTCTTGCCATGGTCAACGTGAGCGATAATAGCGATGTTGCGTATCTTGTCTGTGGTCAGCATAGTAGTAATTACGTGCCTAAAGGCAAACGAGTATAATGACTGATTGGTGGACTAAAGGCAATTAGACTAAAGTTCAGGCTAATACGTAAATGTTATGAAAACTTATCAAAAAATCGAAGTTGGAGCAGCACTTACGTCTTTGATATTCGCAATTCTCGAGTTTGTTTTTCTTCTTTCACATGAAATGCAAAACGAGGTAAGTCGGGAGGCTATAGGTGTTAACTCAATACTAATTAGGTTGGTATGGCATATCCTCCCTGTTTTCTTGATGGCTGTCGGTTCCTTTAGTCAGATTTTCCGCAAAAGCTGGATCGGTTTAATAACTGTTATTCTTTTTGGATTGGTTACAATTCTTATGAAAGCCTTTATTTTCTTTGTATTAAGGGTTTACGACGTTGACGGGCTTACCAGTCTCGCATTAGTTTTGTCTGGCGTTCTGGCGATGCAAACCATCATTTTCGCAATCTGTTCAAGAAAATTCGACAGTTAAAATGTGCCGGCTTCTGCATCCAATTGCCGCAAAGCCTCATACAGCACGATCCCTACGCTGGTGGCGAGATTCAGGCTGCGGACGTTTTTGTTTGGCATTGGGATCGTAAGACAATGATCCCAATTAGCTTTGAGCAAATTTTCCGGCAAGCCGCGAGTCTCAGGCCCGAAGACCAGACAATCGTTATCGTGAAATTTCCACTCCGTATAGTGCCGCTCGGCTTTGGTCGTCAGGAAGACAAAACGCGATTCAGGCAAACTCGTGAACAACTCGTCCATATCAATATGGCGTTGCAACTTCACTTCGTTCCAATAGTCGAGGCCGGAACGTTTGAGTTCGCGGTCGTCCATTCGAAAGCCGGTAACGCCAACGATGTGCAATTCAGTAAAAGTTGCAGCGCACAGCCGCGCAATGTTGCCTGTGTTAGGCGGGATCTCAGGTTCGTATAAGGCGACGTGAAACATAAAGCAGTGAACAGTGAACAGTTAATAGTGAATAGTTCAGAAAATAAAACTGTTCACTTTTAACTATTCACTATTCACTGCCCAAGTGCATCTTTTACGGCCGTATTTTCATCAATTGGTCAGGCATATTGTTCGACATTTGTGAGAAGTCGGGCCGACTGTGTTAAAATCCGCTGTTGTTCGTTTTCCCGTTAATTATGGTGAAGTTTGTCCGACGTTTTTCTGCGATAGTTCTGCCGTTGATCTTGACGCTTGTCTCGGCCCTGTCCGTGTTTTCACAGGAAGGGAGCGAGGCAAAGCCGACTCCGGCAAAGGCGCAGCCGTCTCCTTCGACTGCAAAAGGCCCTCAGAAACCGACCACCGCTGAACAGGTTGTCGAAACGTCGATCTATTTATATTCCGGCGGAAGGGCAAATCTTGATCAAATTCGAAAGACGACGACCGAACGCGGACGTTCGACCGTTACGGCGGCTGACGGCAGGTCGGTTCAGGCCGCTTATCATCGATTTTCTATCCGCGGTGAGAGTCTCGTGAAAGACCGCATTCGCCTCGATCAGGAATTGCCGACTGCCAGATTTTCGCTTGTGTTCAACGATGAAAAGACTTACGGCGTTTTTAACAATACGGTCTTTACACCCAGAGAAGACGCGGTAAAAGGATTTGAAGATCCGATCTTTCACGGACTTGACTCGTTCCTTAGATACAAGTCGAACGAATCTAAACTTGAACTTCAGCCTAACGAAAAGCTCTACGGTGTCGAGTATTACGTTGTCGATGTTACCGATAAGCAGGGACGAAATACGCGTTTTTATGTGAGTGCGAAATCCTTCAGGATAATGATGCTCACATACGAAGACGCCGGGATCAGATATCGCCGCAAATTCTACGATTATAGGTATGCTCAAGGGACGCTCGTGCCTTTTCGCACCGTTCTATGGGCGGATGATAGGCAAGTCGAAGAAACCGAGACCGGCACTATAACATTCGGCCAAAAAGTGGACGAAGGACTTTTTAGAATAAGCTGATCAGATCTACGGCCGTTTGCCGGGACGCGTGTTCGAGTTCGCCCAGTTTCCCGAAACCTCACCCATAAGATACGCAGCGTAATCCTCGCCTGTTAACAACCCGACAATGTTCGGGTAGGTTCTGTTGGCAGGAACAAATTTCCAGTTTCCCGTTGATCCTGATCCAGTAACCCCTGCCACGTAACGAGCTACCTGCGCTGCATCGAATGACGAGATCACGCCATTTCCGCTGACATCGGCGACTATCAACTGATTGCCTGATAAAAAAATGAGCCCGGCAACATGCTGTGATATCCTTCCTGCATCAAACGAGGTAATAGATCCATTAACTCCGCCTGTTTTGGACGGAGTGACCACATACTGCCCGCTGCCAAAACCGCTTAGCGAATAAGTTCCGTCAGGGAAGTTGGAAGTTGTAAAAACACTGGGAGAGCCAGCGCCATTGATCAGCACGTTTGAAACAAAACGCGTTGCCGGTGTCCCGATAGAATTGCCGTAAGTTACCGTTCCGGAGATCATCGGCAGTGGTGTGGGCGTGTTTGTTGGAGTGCTTGTCGGTGTAGAGCATACTCCTCCGCCGATCAGGGACACATTGTCCACAGTGAAATTTGCCGCGCCGGTCGTGGAACCATTGTAGGTGAATAATATTGCGTGCGAACTGCCATCGGCAAATGAACTCACATCGAATGACCGCAGCGTGTATGCAGTTTCGGCTGCAGCGGGTTCGGTAAATGCCGCTATTGTCGATCCGTCGATCGTTACCGTTAGAGTGTCGGTAAATGGAAGGGTTACTTTGCCGATCCGCAGCTGGAATGCCACTGTTGCCGGAGCGCCTGCCGGAATAACCACAGATTGGCCTACGGTCGCTGTTTCAGGGGCGACGCTCCCGCCAAACCATATCCAGTTATCTCCGGCAAACGGAGCCGCCGTTCCGCTGTCTGTTTGACAGATTCCGATGTCACAGATCGACGTACCGAAATTTGTAGAGGTTTGCACCGTCCAGGCGGTCCACGGATTTCCGGCCTCAAACGTACTGTCAGCAACTTGTTCTGACGGCGTGCAAGTCGGTGTTCCTGAGGCGGTCGCTGTCGCTGTAGGTGTATTTGTCGGTGTCGCGCTCGGCGATGCACAACCGGCACCGCTGGCAAGCAGCGTTACGTCATCGACGACATAACTGCCCGTTCCGTCCGATGGGCCAATGTACTCAAATTGAATGTTATGCAAACCGCCGTCGGCGAACGCAGAAAGATCGATAATGCGTTCAGTATAGCCACGCTCCGACACCGAAGGTTCTGTGTAGCTCTGGACTGTAACGTTATCGATCTTGATGTGTAGGACGTCCGTAAATGGTGACGAGACCGTTCCGATCCGCATCCAAAAATGCAGTGACGCTGTTCCCGCTGGGATCGTCACGTTTTGCCCTAATGTTGCAGTTTCCGGCAATGGAATTCCGCCGAACCAGGCCCATGTAAGGCCGCTACGAGGCGGCGAGGCTCCGCTGCCTGTTCCGCAGGATGCCTCCGTGCACAACGGCGTCCCAAAATTTGTAGAAGTTTGCGGGTTATTCCAGATCGTGCTCGGAACACCGCCCGATTCAAATCCGCCGTCGAGAATAATATTTGACGGCGTACATGTAGGCGTCGCAGCGGCGGCATCAATGCTTACGTGGCTGTTGGGCTGAGCGTTCGCCGGCAAACTCGACCCAACTATTAGTATGGTCGCCGCAACAAGGAACAATCGAAAACGTTTAGCCATATCTTAGCGAAAGAATAGAGTCAGAAGGTCAGATGCGCAAGCCCGGCAAATAAGGGCGTATACACACTACAGTGTATGACCGCTCTCTAAACGTACAGCCCGGCGCAAAGAATCAACCAAAACTTGACAGTCTAGACCGTGATTAGATAGCATTGCAATTCGCTCTGTTATCAGAAGAGCGATGTTTTTTTGAAAATTTGTGGGGCACGCGTGCAAAAAATATCTTTTTGAAGCGCTTTCTTGGGCACGTACGTCAATTGGTAGACAGCCTCCCTTACAAGGAGGAAGTTAGGGGT
>CAZGSC010000196.1:0-5329 GCA_964528325.1 uncultured Chloracidobacterium sp.
CGGCTGATTTTTAGATATACGGCTAATTTACGCGCCTTTTTTCTTCGCGACGGCTTTTTTCAATTTGGCTTGCGGCTTAGTACCCGCGGCAGGCTTAGCTGTCGTTGTCGGAGCGGGCTTTGCCGGTGCGGTTGTTGGGGACTTTACCGGAGGCGAACTCGGCTTGACCTCGGGAGCGGTTGGTGCGGTCGTCGTCGTGGTCGTGGTCGATGCCGGTGCAGTCGGCTCAGGATCGGAGACCGGCGTGACAGGCGTGGTTGGATTTGCAAAAGGCTGCTTTTGGGAATTTGCAACCCAGGCATCCAATCCGTCCATCTTCCCAAACCGGCGATTATAAGCAAAATCCAACGCCTTTTTGATCTCAGTTTTATAGGCGGCGTCAGTGATACGCGGCAACGCCCTTGAAAAGGCGTCAGCAGCGCGTTCGTTCGTGCCGTTGGATAGGGCCACCTTAGCTTTGATGGCCTCCACCTTTTGCTTCGCAACTTCCTCGGTGTCCTTTGGGTCCTGTGCCTTGATCAATGCTTGGATCTCATCGGTCAATTTGTCGCCTTCAGCGAGATAATAATACCCAATGAGGGAGTACGGAAGCGGTTTGGATTTCGCATCAGATGCCGCCTGAGTCGCTTTATATAGATAGGGTAGAGACGCAGACTTGTCTTTTTTAACTACGTTGTTAATATAGCCG
This sequence comes from uncultured Chloracidobacterium sp., assembly GCA_964528325.1. Lineage (GTDB taxonomy): Bacteria > Acidobacteriota > Blastocatellia > Pyrinomonadales > Pyrinomonadaceae > OLB17. The sequence continues at coordinate 689 of CAZGSC010000196.1, forward strand.
GCATAAAAGTTCATCCAGCCAATTGCATCTTCCTTGTTGGGAAACTCGAAATTGTAACCGCCTTTCAAGCTAATGCCATAAGCCGTTTTATCACCGATCGTAAACGACTTACCCGCTTCAAGGTCGGTTATCGACTGTTTTGCGAACTTTAGAGCGTCGTCCGCATATTTGTAGTTTCCTTTGAAGGCCTCCTCGCCGCCTGCTGCTCCGAGAACGATCTCAACAAGGCGGAATTCATCCGGATACTTCGCAAGGATCTGCTTGCCATAAGTATAAACATCATCTAAATTCTTAGTTTTCAGCGCTGTGTCGAACGGCGTCGTTAAGTCCGATTTCGCCTTTGCTTCTTGAAGCTTTCTTAGTGCCTCTTCCATCTTCGGGATCTGACCTTTCAAATAAGTGGCGAGTTCTTCCGCAGACGCGCATGTCCCATATTTCTCGAGAAACTGCTTACCGGTCTCGATTGCTGTTTTGCGGCCTTCGATGGTCTTATCAGCAAATTGGGTCCTGAATTTATCACCCAGCACCGTGATAGCCTCTGCATCACCACAGGGGTCCTGGGCAAAGCCAGCCACAGCTCCAAGCACAATAAATGCGGCCATCAGAACCGCTATGTTTGTATATCTAAAAATCGTTTTCATTTGATCCATCCTCGGGTGATCTTCACACCAATTTGTTAGCTTATCTTACTGCTCGACCGAGGGTTCATGCCCCTCGATTTCGCGTTATTTCAGATGATGCACCCCTCGGTAAAGTTGCTATCGTTCGCAAGCCTTATCATCTCAAAATAACGAAATGCATAATCTTAACAAAACTTTTGAAAAGGTAAATAATCCCGTAGTTTCCGCCCTTGTGTCAAGCTACGTCGGCCTTGGCGTAAGAAAAGAGACATCGGTAACGCCTATTGGCCGTCTGACCGATGTCCCTTAAAAATATTCTAAAAGTCCTTTGTCCAACTATTGACGGGAGCGTGCGGGGACATTCTGCTCTTTGCCATTCTTGTCGTAGGTAATGACAACCGGCGGAAAAACTGGCTTCGAATCGCCCGTTCTTGTAACTAACTTCTTCGTCTGAGGCTGTTTGGGGACACTCGGCACCACGATCACGTCACGCCCATCCATATCATTGCCGTCCATAACGCCGTTTTCATCCGAAGATGTCTCGTCTTCGTCAGCCGTATCGCCAAGCCTTGAAGCGGTTCGAGCATCATACTTCGGCCTAATATTAAATTCTGTCTGAGCCAGATTACGGTCGGTTCGGACGATCTGGTTACCTAATGCTCTGTAGATCTGGCCCGCAACGGCTGCGGCATATTTGCCGCGTTCACGCTGGCCGCGTGTTATGACTGCGACCGCGTATTTTGGATTTTCAACCGGTGCGACCGAGGCAAATAGGCCAACCCACGAGCCTTTATCGATACAGGAGCCTGTTTTTCCGGCAACGCCCTGCTCATGATCAACACCGCGTCGGGCAGTGCCGTAGTCGGCGGCTCCTATCATCCCTGGTATAACGCGGCGGACATTCTGCTGCGGCAGATCGACATTTGCACGGTAAAAGGCACGAAAACTGGCTTTCTCAGTGCTATTCCGCGGGATGCGCGGCAAAACCCGATGTCCTCCATTCGTAATCGCTGCGGCCATTACTGCAAGCTGGACAGTCGTCACCTCTGTATCATCGCCGTGCGAGTAAATACGGGCATTATTGTTGGAATAAGGCAGCCTGCCCGGAACTTCGCCTTCGAGGTTGATGCCGGTTTGTTCCCCGAGGCCGAGTTTTTTACCGTAATCAACGAGTTTGCTATTGCCAAGCTGGGCTCCGGCACGTTGGAAATATCCGTTGTCCGAAAATGCGATAGCATCATCCAGATCACGGCGGGTCGAAGTGTTGCGGATCGAACCGTTTTCCTTGCTAATCACTCCTTCATTGAGTCCGGCGGCGGCAGTTACGAGCTTTATCGTAGAACACGGCCGAATGCTGCTTCGAACCGCCCAATCCTGGTTAACAACCGTCAAGACCTTTCCGGTCTGAGCTTCCATTACAACTACCGAACCCGCATGACTGCCGAGGGCATCGATCGCGGCTGCTCTGATCCTCATATCCTCGCCGTCGATCTTATCGTTTGCTATATTTGCGACGGTCTCAGTCCGCAGCCCGCGTTCGAAAGCAAGCTGCCTGGCGATTGCTTCACGCCTGGCCTGCTCACGGCGACGTTGTTCCGCAAGTATTGCCTGACGCCGTTCTTCCTCCCTGCGTCGGCGTTCAGCGGCCTGTGCTTTGGACTCCTTTGCCTTTTTAGTATCGTTTTTGGAAAGTCTCGCATCTTTCTTCGCCTGTGCCTCTGCCTTCGCTCGTTCTTTAGCTGTTAATCTATCCTTTTTCTTGGCCCGGTCTGCCAATTTCGCTTTATCGCGCCCTTTTTTGGCATCCTTTGAGCGGGGTTCGGCCTTCTTAGCAACGGCCTTTTTGGAATTGAGAGCCTTTTTTGACTGGGCCGAGACGCTGTTGGTGGATACAAGGCCAAAAACAAAAAGCGCCAAAATAGCGCTGGCGACGGAGTACTTGGGGCACATTAACTTCATGCTTTACCTCGGTGGCGGATTTGAATTTGAGATTTGTGGAGGAGATCGAAATCTCGATCTGTCGACTTTAGCCCTTAGGGGCGTTTGCGAAAAAACTAATCCTGAATATAACATTCAGGAGTCAATGAAGCAAGCGGTTTTTGATTTTTGAGTTTTCTTTTAGATTCGGCTGTTAGATTTTAACGGTCGGCTTGTGATCCCATGAAGTTCTTCAACACATTTCGAGGCAGATTGCTTCTCATCCTTTTGATCATGCTGATGGCGACGATCGGCGTTCAGTACTATCTGAACCTTCTCACGCAAAAGGAAAACGACGACCTTCGTGAGGCACAATCGCAAGCGCTGGTTGCAGGCATCACACTTGGAGTTACGAGCCTTACTTCAACTGACCTGCGCGTGCAGGACCTGGTTGATAGTACGGATCAAACTTATTTTGATCAGGCGACAAAAGAGCGGATCAAGGACATCATAATTATCGACCATAGCTGGCAGGTGACCGACAGCCTAAACCCCGATAACATGCCTACCTATGACGAAAATGAGAACGTTACGACGAAAAAGCTAAGTGACCTGACGTGTCTGCCGCCATTAATGGAAAGCTCCCGTTTAGGTGACGACCTCAAGAATTTTCCAAATCCCAAAACTGAGAATAACAGTAAGAATCAAACTGATGAGGCTCACGCAATACCCATCGAGACCAGCAAAGGCCGTTGGTATGTGATGGTATTGCTCAAAAATGACAAAAGCGAGGCGATCTGGCGGGCAGCTCGTCCGCTGTTTTATACGCTCGGAGTCCTTCTTGTTTCATCATTGATAACATTTTTTCTTGTGTGGCGTTTCGCTCAGCCCATTGCAAATCTCGCCGATGCAGCACGCAAAGTTGCCGCCGGTGATCTGTGTGTCCGTGTTGCCGATGCCGATCGAAATGACGAGATGGGAAGGCTTGCCTCGCGGTTTAACGAAATGACCGCGGAACTCGAAAAGAAACGTGACCTCGAGACAAAATTGCAGCAAGCTGAGAAGAGTGCAGTTGTTGGGCGGCTTGGCTCAGCCATTGCTCACGAGATCCGCAATCCGTTGAATTATATTAATTTAACGCTCGACCACTTAAGATCAAAGTTCGCGCCGGAAGACCTTGAAAAGCGCGCGGCATTTGAAAAAATGACATCGCAGCTCAAGGCCGAAGTCGCCCGCATCAACCAGCAAATTTCTGATTTTCTCAATTATTCGCGTCCGGCAAAAGCTGAACTGCGTCCGACCGACGCACGAAAAGTGATCGAAGATTCTCTCCGCATAGTCGAAGCCCAAGCCGTAGAAGAAAATGTCCGTATAGGAATTGTCGAGCACGAAAATGTTCCAAAGGTAATGGGTGATCCTGATTTCCTTCGCTCGGTTTTCAACAACTTGTTCATCAACGCTCTGCAGGCGATGGAAAACTCGGGCGGCCGTCTGAGTATAAAGATCTATCCAGACGAATCCGGAGAATTTGTCAATTTCGAGGTCGCCGACACTGCCTGCGGCATCTCACCGGAAAATATCTCAAAAATATTTGAACCGTATTTTTCAACAAAAGAAACAGGAACCGGCCTCGGCCTGGCCATCGTCCAAAAGATCGTTGATATCCATAACGGCACAATTTCAGTCGAATCAAAGACAGGCGAAGGGACGAAGTTTACGGTAAAATTACCGAAGGCGGATTAACCACAGAGAACACAGAGAGCACGGAGAAAAAACCCAAATATTTACTCGGCGTTCTCATTGTTCTCTGTGGTGAAAATTCTTATGGCAAGAAAGAGCATACTCGTTGTTGACGACGAAAAAAATCAAAGGGAAATTTTAGAGACGATACTGTCCGGCGAAGGATACGACGTAACAACTGCATCTTCCGGCGAAGCGGCGATGAAGTTCGTTGCGGACCGTCATTTTGATCTGGTTCTGACCGACCTGAAAATGACAGGCATGAGCGGCCTCGATCTGCTCAAGGAACTCACCGATTTTGACAAATCGATCATCGTCATTTTGCTAACGGCTCACGGCTCGGTCGATTCGGCTGTCGATGCAA
>CAZGSC010000197.1:0-5278 GCA_964528325.1 uncultured Chloracidobacterium sp.
TAGCAAGTGACAGTACCGGCAACGCAGGCAGCTGCAGCATCGTCAGGTGAAGTATGCTGGCCCACCGTGTCCGCTAGAGAGCCCATGTAGAATCTGTTCGGGCCGGTCGTAATTCCCAACAGATAATCCGTTAACGTGATGCGACCGTCGTCATTGCGGTCCGGCGTGCCATCCGGTACCAATGCTGCATTCGGATTTGTCTCGCGCCAAAGGTGGGCGGCTTTGTTAAAGGTAACGTTTACTTCAAATACGAGTCCTTTTGAAATCTCACGTTCAAACCCGGCGTTCACTTGATAACTTTCCGGGATCACGAGGTTCGGTGAAAGACTGCGGAACACATTTGAAGCCCTTGACAATTGTTGAACTGTGAAGCTCTGCGTGGCATTGATCGGAATGACAGTATCCAACGTAACGCCATTCGGAAATTGTGTGGCAAGAAAACCACGCCAGATCGAGCCAGTCACAACTGTGCCGGCGGGGACATTGAAGCTATTCGTGTCAAGCCGCAGCGTTTGCGAGTCCGCAGTATAGTCATCAACAGTTCGAAGCAAGACTCGATTATAGAAGATACCTGCGCCAAACCTTATTACCGACTTGGCACTCTTCTTGAAGGGATTCCAGGCAACGCCAATACGCGGCCCCCAATTGTTCGTATCATCCAGCACCGACTCACGCTCATAACGAAGTCCGGTACTGAGGGTCAGATTTGAGCGAAGACGCCATTCGTTCTGTGCGAAGATCCCTGTGTACTTATTAAGGAGACTGGATTCATTGTTGAAATTCTGCTGAAGTCGCGATGCCGAGTTCCCCGCGAAGAAAGAAAAATTACTAAACGTGTATGTACCGGTAACATCAAAGCGATCTATAAAAGTCGTATCCACATTCTGGTAGTCTACGCCAAATCGCCATGTGCTGGGCCCACTTACCCATGCAAAGGTGTCCTGAATTTGCCACCTATTCTCCTTACGATCCGAGGAACTGGTGGTTGATCCAAAGACCTGCGTCTGGGATGAAAGGCCCGGCGGAGTAAATGTAACAAGAACCGCAGGGGCTGTCGCACCAGCCGCCTGAGCCGAGCTTGGATCGAGTTTTGAATACTGAAGCCGTGCCTGATTGAGCATATTTGAGTTGATCACCCAGTTATGCGTGAAATTATATGCGTCAGTATTACGAACACGGCCAATGATCGAATCGGCGATCCTGTTCGTACCGCTGAATGAACGAAGATCGTTCGAACGGCCAAGCTGCCAAGAAAAAGTAAAATCCTGCCCCTTATTAATGGTCCAGTCGATGCGGTTTGTAAATATATGTTTGGTAGCAGGCGTATCCGTCGGCACCAAATAGTGCCCAATGGTGATGGCTGGACAAGGTGTCGGAGCACAAGATGATGCAGGCAAATTAACAACACCAGCCGTCGGATCATTTGGAGCGGGGAGAGGATACAACGGGTTGCCCCCGGAAACAGGAACCCACGCATCCAAGACGGTAGTGTCGGCAATATCGTCATATTCGTATGACGTAAAGAAGAACAGTTTTCTCTTTATTATAGGACCGCCAAAAGTAAATCCGGGATTGTTATCCTGGAGCGGCGGCTTTGCAATGCCCCTGCGGTTGTTGTTCCAGGTATTTGCGTTAAGGCTTTCGTCGCGGAAATAGTAATATGCCCGTCCTCGAAATGTCTTACTTCCGCCGCGGGTGCTGATGTTGACTCGACCTCCAGATGCACGTCCATATTCGGCAGAAAATTGGTTTGTGATGACCTGGACTTCTCTGATCGAGTCGATAGACGGCTGAAAGCGGAATGACGCTCCGCGATCGTCATTGTTGTCGAGACCGTCGATAGTAATATTGTTTGAGTAAGCCGCTCCGCCCGAAAGTCCAAAAATACCTGACTCTTCCGGTGTTGTACCCGGTGCCGTTATACCACGCTGACCGCGGTCCTCAGACAGATCACGCGTGGACAACTGCTCTTCGGAGGTGCCGCCGAGAGTCAGTACTAGATCGAGCGGGTTCCGGGAGTCTATCGGCAGTTCTTCGATCTCACGCTCTGTGACGGTACCACCCACGATCGTCCTGGTCGTATCGACTGCAGGAGCGTCATCGTCGGTAACGGTTACCGTTGCCTCAGCGGTTACGTCAGCGGGATTGAGCTTGAAATCCTGTTGAAGCCTTTGCGCGGCGATCGTCAAAAGCGGCGCAGTTTCCTGCTTGCCAAAACCAGTATTCATGACGGAGATCTTATACGTTCCTGGCTTCAGATTTATGATCCGATAGTGACCATCGTCATCCGTTGTAACCGTCCTTTGGTCGCCGGTTTCGGTTAGCGTAGCCGTAACGCTCGCCCCAACCACCGCAAGGCCGTTAGAGTCGGTAACACGTCCGGTCACCGTTACGGTATCAAGTTCCTGGGCATAAACCATGACGCCCACTGCAAAGATCACAACTGCAAACGCAATTGCGCGTGACAAAATTCTTCCAAACATCAGCTTCTCCTGCAAATTGTTGAATATTACAAAGTGAGATTGTATGTTCGAAATGGTAACGCATACCGAAACCGAAAGCAAAACAGAATCGAGGCCAAATTAAAAAAGATTTTGCTGGAAATGAGTCTGGAATTGCGATTTTCGGGAGATCATGACACACGTCTCACGCATCGATCCCCTAAAAAAGAGCCACATCTTTGCTGAGAACTAGGTGGGTGGTTCCGACGATCGCATACGAGAGACACGAAGCCGCGAGATCGGGATCAATGCCTCACTCGACGAAAGGCCGGAGTTCTGACGCGAAAACTCACTAGCATGAGTTTTAAGATATTCAAAGAATTGTTCAAATTCACGCTGCATCTCGTCCATTTTTGCCCGCATGTTGAGAATGATCTCAACACCGGCAAGATTTACGCCAAGTTCACGTGTCAGCGAGAGTATTATCTCAAGCCTCTCGAGGTCGGAATCTTCATAGAGCCGCGTGTTGCCGATCGAACGCGAAGGCGTAAGCAATCCTTCTCGCTCGTATAGTCGAAGTGTCTGCGGATGAATATCATACAGTTCGGCAACCGCGCTTATCGTGTATGTTCTAACCTTTTTCTTCATTTCCAGTTTTTCGTTTCACCTTACAAGAGACGTTTCAGATGAAACGTTTTCACTCAAGACCTATGATTTTGCGAGGATTTTCCGGGTTCAGTTTCTCGAACTGCCGTAGAACATCCTTTGTTTCCTCTGACAGGACGCGCGGTAATGTGATCTTCACCTCAACGAATTGATCCCCGCGAAGTTTTGGGTTTCTAAGAGAAGGAAACCCTCGTTCCCGTAAACGAAACTTCTGACCCGATTCCGTGCCAGCCGGAATTTTCAGCTGAGCTTTACCTTCGGCAGTCGGAACTTCGATCTTTGTGCCTAGAGCTGCTTCCGACACAGTAATTGGAACCATAATGTAGATATTATCGCCCTTGCGCTCTAAAAATTTGTGCTTGCCGACGTTCGTCAAAATGAAAAGGTCGCCCGGTTCGGCACCAAGCCGGCCGCCGTGGCCTTTTTTTGGAATTCTCACACGCGAACCTGTATCGACGCCCGGCGGAATGCGTATCTTGACCTGTTCAGTCTTTGGCGTTACACCTTTGCCATGGCAGACTGAGCACGGTTGGCGACGGCGGCCCGACCCTTCGCAATCAGAGCAGCCCTGTGAAAACTGCAAACGTCCGCCTGTTCGCATAACCTGTCCCGTCCCTTTACAAGTCGGACACTGAACGACCGGACCGCCGGTGTCGCCTGCCCCCTGACAGCGAGAGCACTGTTCAGAGCGATTTACGGTAATGTTGGTCGTAAGTCCGGAAAACGCCTCTTCAAAATTCAAAGCTAATGGAATTTCTATATCGCGCCCTTTTTTGGGTATTGGACGCGGCGGTTCCGGCTGAGCGCGGGCCCCGGTGCTGCCGCCAAACAGATCGGAGAAGATGTCACGAAAGCTGGACCCTCCACCTTGAGTTCCGGAAGTGCCGGAAAAATCAAATCCTGAAAAATCAAACCCGGCGGAACTTCCACTGGCTGCACCGGTCGAGAACGGCGAATCAGCGTCAAGATTATCGGCGTAATATCCAAACCGGTCAAAAACTTTGCGCTTTTTGTCATCCGAAAGAATATCGTAAGCTTCCTGGACATCTTTGAACTTGTCCTCAGAAGCTTTATCCCCAGGATTCACATCCGGATGGTGTTTACGCGCGAGACGTCGATACGCTTTTTTGATCTCGTCAGCTTTTGCGTCTTTTTTGACGCCGAGAATATTGTAGTAATCCTTTTTCGCCATGTTAGATCAGGGACAAGTTTAAAGTGACAAGAGACGAGTGGCAAATTCATACACCGCTCGTCTCTTGTCTCTAACGACTTTTTTCGAGCTTATTTCTTTTCGCTGCCTGATTCGTCTACATCAACGTACTCGGCATCTATTACGTCGCCTTCGTCTGATGCAGATGCCGAACCGCCGTCGCTGCTCGCTGATGCTGATGAAGCTTGCTCTTCCGCAACTCCCTCTGGTGGAGGAGTTTGACTATAAAGTGCCTCTGCCAACTTGTGCGAAGAAGTCTGCAAACGTTCGAAAGCGTTGTTCATCGCATCTACATCCTCGCCGCCTAGTGCGGCTTTGGAATCGGCGATCGCAGCTTCGATCTCACTTACGGCAGCCGCATCAACCTTGTCCTTGTTCTCGCCGAGTGTTTTCTCGACACTGTAAACAAGGCCGTCGAGGCGATTGCGAGCCTCAATTGCAGCTTTCTTTTTCTCGTCCTCGCCTGCGTGAGACTCGGCGTCTTTCATCATCTTGTCGATCTCTTCTTTCGAGAGGCCCGACGAAGCGGTGATCGTGATCTTCTGCTCGCGGCCGGTGCCAACGTCCTTTGCAGAAACATTGACGATGCCGTTCGCATCGATATCAAATGTCACTTCGACCTGCGGCACGCCGCGCGGTGCGGGTGGAATGCCGACGAGGTGAAACTTGCCAAGCGTCTTGTTGTCCGAAGCCATCGGCCGTTCACCCTGAAGCACATGCACCTCAACCGAAGTTTGATTGTCCGACGCCGTCGAAAAGATCTCGCTCTTTCGAGTCGGGATAGTCGTATTCTTCTGGATCATCGCGGTCGAAACGCCGCCAAGCGTCTCAATTCCAAGCGACAAAGGCGTCACGTCGAGAAGCAGAATATCTGTCTTCTCGCCGCCCAAAACGCCGGCCTGAACCGCAGCTCCGAGAGCCACAACTTCGTCAGGATTGACCGATTTGTTCGGTTCCTTGC